>JANYCE010000239.1 GCA_025360445.1 Betaproteobacteria bacterium | reverse complement strand
CCTGCGCCACATCCGGGTGGCTTCCGTCGATGAACTCAAGACGCGAATCCTGAAGGGCATTGACGAGTTCAACGCATCCCCGGTCGTATTCCGTTGGAACAAGTTTGACCTGGGGGTGACCTAATGTGTATTTATTTTAATGGAACGAACTACTAGTCATGTATGCAACCGGGAATCGGCGCGCAATTTCTGACGGCCGATTAAAGCGCAGGCTTCGCCGAGAAGATGTACGACCGATGATGCACCAATTCGGGAAAAAAATCCGTACGCCAGCCAACAAAAAGTCGACATTTTGCAACCGCTTGATGGTAGCGGACCAAAGCGGACTCGATCGCTAATTGTCGAGCCGTATGTCGGCTTGTTTGCCGAGATTGGCAATCCGGGCACGCTCCGCGCGCATAAATGCGGTGAAGTCCGCCGGCGATTCCGGCTGCACGCTTGCGCCTTGTTTCGCCACGAAGTCGCGCACGTCAGGTGACTGCAGCGCTCTGACGAGTTCGGCGTGCAGTCGCGTGACGATCGGGGCCGGCGTGTGTGCCGGCACGACAACACCCCACCACTGCGTAATGTCGTAACCGGGCACGGTCTCAGCAACGGTCGCTAGTTCGGGAATCAGCGGGTCGCGCCTGGCCCCCGTAGTTGCCAGTACTTTTATGCGGCCGCCTTTCGCGTGCGGCATTGCGACGAGCGGCGAAGTCACGAGGTATTGAAGCTGACCGCCGATGACATCGGTCAACGCCTGCGCCGCACCTTTGTATGGTACGTGGTTGGTTTTGACCTGAGCGAGGAAATCGAACATCGCGCCCGCCAGATGCGCAGGCGAACCATTGCCGGCGGAGCCGTAATTGAGTTGGCCCGCTTTGGCCTTCGCCAGCCTGACGAGATCGGCGACGGAGTCGACGCCAAGCCCTGCATTGACCGTTAATACGTTGGAGACGGTTGCCAACCTCGACAGCGGCATGAAGTCGCGATCCGGGTCGTATGAAAGTTTTTGTTTCAGCGCGGGCAGGCTCGCAAACAAGGTCGAGGTCGCAACAATGATCGTGTAGCCATCCGGCACCGCCGCCTTGCCCAGTTCAATGCCGATCATGCCAGACGCACCGGCGCGTACGTCGACCACCACCTGCTGTTTCAACTGCTGCGACAGTTTGTTAGCGACGATGCGCGACAGCACATCCTGCGAACTGCCGGTGGCGCCGGGTACGAGAAAGCGAATGGGACGCGACGGATAATTGTCGGTGGCCGCCGTTGTTTGCGTGGGCATCGCGATAAGCAATCCGGCCAAACCTTTAAGTAGATTCATTTTCGTCCTTGCTCTGCGCTATCTCGTAAACGGCATGCACCGGCCAATGATCGGAGGGGGCCGCGTCGTTGAGGAAGAAATGCGGGACTGACGCTGCGACGGGACGCGCGTGCCGATTGGCGACGAGCCAGTCGATGCATTGATTGACCACGCGATTGCCCGGCGGCACGTCGGCGGTCGGATAGCATTGATAAGTCGGCGGCGCCTGTATGCCGAGCGCTGCAAAGCAACTCACATAGCCGGCATCGTGCAAAAGTCGCGGCGGGTGCACTGGATCATTCATGTCGCCCATGAAAAATAGCGGCTCACCGGGCTGATTCAATCGTTTAAGCGCTTCGATGATGCGTTTAATCTGGCCGACGCGCGGCGACTGGCCCGTTTCACATTCGAGCTTGTTGCGCTGCGAAGTGAGATGCGCGGTCGCAACCAGCATGGTTCGATCGGTCGCGCCAATTTTGAGACGGACCCAGAAAAGCCGCCGATCGCCATCGGGAATGCCGGCGTCTTCGGTGCCGTGTGCTACGTGCGCGAACAGTGCATTGCGCCAGTAAATATTGCTTTCAGTCGTCCAGCCCCGGTGCGCATCATCGACGCGTTGGTGAGTCGACAATGAGGCGTCGATAAAATCTCGCGACATCTGCTGCAGTTCCTGAAGGCACAGAATATCGGGATTAAACGCTTTCAGAAATCCGCGTAAAGCCGGGGCTCGCACCGCCCAGCGCTGAGTGAGCCAGATGTTATAGGTGACAATCGAAATGCGGAACGGGACCATGGCGACTCCGAAAATTATCGAGACGCCACTGCCCGCATCGAGAAATTGATATGCGAAAAGGCGGGGCGGATGCGAGGCCCTGCGCGATGCATCGGCAAGACGTACGCGTAAGCATAGGGCCGGCGAATCGAGCCGGCAAGGGCCCGGCTTAACGGGTTAGTAATCCCGCCGCGGCGCGTTGTATTGATTGCCCGGAAATACGAAGGGCGGCGTGCGCCCGACGAGCGACTCGATCAGCATGAGTTCCTGATCGGTATGATTAATGAATGGTGCTCGCCGGATACTGTTGCCGGCCGGCGCCTTACCGAGAATGTAGAGCGGCCGGTCGTGGTGCGTCGCGGTTACGGTTTCCTTGCTTTGCGCGTCATTGATTGCGGAAATGTCCGTCACGCCGTAACACGTGCAGATGTAGCTTTGTTCGGGATCAGACTCCATATATACGCCGGTGCCGCGGATGCCTATCGTAGCGACTATTGTCGACATGCGAACGGGCCGCCCTTTGCCGTGAACCGACAGCAATTTGCCCGTCAGCAATCGCAAACCGTTAATCAATGATGACGAGGATTCTTTAGGCGCCGGGTCCAGCACCACGTGGCTGTCGGCGCGCAGGATCATCGAGGTCCCGCCGACCACAAAGACGATCTCGCCGTCTTTACCGGTTTGTATGGTGTCGCCGGCGAGGATGCGGGTTTCCATCGTCGCCTGAATGCCATTGACCGTGACCATGCCGTTGAGCCGAAAAATTGATTTGTTCGCCGGCATCAGCGACGGCGCCGAGCCGAGTGCGCTCGCCGCGCTCGCAAGTCCGCTTGGCAAGCCGAGCGAAGTTATCCAGGCGGTCAGTGCCTGCACCAGCACGCGCCTGCGAGGGTCCTCGGTATCATCGTAACGTTTCATGTCAGTGCCTCTCTGCCGCCTATGATTTTATTGCGGCGCATTGTTCATTATCCAGTTCACGAACAAATCATAACTAGCGCGTCCCGCATTGCCAGGCGGCAGCGTCGCGTCAAAATTGGTTTGCAAGCCGCCCGCATGATGACTGCCGGAAGGTTTGCGTAACAGCGCGCTGGCGCCAGGATCGGTAAAGTTGATGCGCCCGCGCACCTCGGTGTAAAACCATAGGTCATCGGTTGCATTAACGAGGCCGTCGCCGCTGCGATCGTAGTTCGTATAAAACAGCGGCGGCAGCGGTACGCCGCCCGTGGTGTGGCAGGTGGTACACGCGCCGGGCGTTTGCAATATGGTCTTAATATCGCTGAAACGAATCGCGGTCGGCGCGATGGCGAGCGCATTGTTGACCTGGATGGTGGCCTGGGCGGCGGTGCTTTGAGTGGCGCCGCTGGCAACGATCAGCTGGACGACGAATGCCCCGTCGGCAGTCGCGGTGAATGTCGGTTGCGCCGAGGTGGCGTTGGTCAACGTCACATTCGTTGGCGGGACGGCTCCGTTCGGACCGGACACGACAGTCCATGCGTAGGTCGTGGCAAAGCGCGTGCTCGCGGCCGACAGTGTGGTTGCGCCCTGCTTGACGACCCGATCGAGCAGGGAGGTTACCGGCCGTCCCGGCATCAGTACCGCACCGGCGCCGTCGCGCGAGGTCTGGCCTTGTGCGGTTAGAAAATTCGCGAGCAGATTAGGGCCGCCTGACGCCCAGAAGCTATCGAAGACAATTTTTGCCAATGGCATATTGCCGAGATCGAGCACATGATGCTTGATGCGCTCGGCAAACGATTGAAATTTGGCAAACGTGTCGAAGTCGAGATCGGTCTGATTTTGGGTTCCGCGCAGAATGTGGCAGGTACGGCAGGCTGGCACCACGGCCGTCTGATAAAGCGATGTTTGCCCTACGCTTGACCACCCGGTCGGCACAAAGGTGTCGGAGAATGTTGCATTCGGCATGCCGTTCCCGCCGTACGCCTGTTTGACAATTTGCGCCGCCGTGCCGACCCATTCATTGGCAGTCGCGGCACGCCGGCAGGCGTCCTCCGCACCGGCCGCAGCACCCTGCAGCGGATAGCTGCACAGGATCCACTTGTTCATCATCTTAAGAACTGCTTCCTGATCGGCCCGCGTCAATCCCGGCGTCGTTGAAAAACCGAACGTATCAACCGAAAATGCCTGCAGGTGGGCCTGGACGTCGCCGCGTGCTTGCGATGCGGAGTTTTGCACGAGGTTAAAAAGCTGGTTGCCGGCGACATCGGGGGGCGTTAATGGATCGCCGCGTCCGCCATGGCAGGTAATGCAAGGCCCGGGCATTGCCTTGGCGCCGCGCCCGTCGAGATCGACCGAGGTTTGACGCAGGCCCGTCGTCGAACTGAAATTGTAGAATTTCGGGAAGCTAACGCCGCCGGCTGGCCCGGGACTGAACTCGATCGCATTGATGCCGATGAACCACCGCGCATCACGCACCACTGCCGCGTTGAGGTTCAATGGCGAATAGGCGTAGTCCGGGCCCAACCGGACAAGATAATTCTCGACAAAAAATGCGAGCGTGCCGTCGACGTTTTGGCGCGCGGTCATGCGCCGGCCATAGCCAAGATCGCGCGTGTCGCCGAACACGACCTCCACCTGGGTGCCGGTGCCTGTATCGAAAAAATTCTTCGCTTTCCACTTCACGAACGTGTCCCGGTCATTGAGCGGATCGATCGCGGCGTGATACGCGTTCGCATAGGCGGTGGTGGTTGTCTGCAGCGAGCCGTCTGCCTGCTGCTGCGGGTTCGGAAACAACAGAAAACTATCCGGACCGACGACGGCGGCTTCCGGCGGTGCCGCCGGGTTGACGTCTCTGGGACTTCCTTCGTCGCCACCGCATGACGTGAGCAGAAAAGACATAACGAGGGTGCCGGCGAGGCATTGAAAACGGCTGTAATTCACGGGGGCCTTTTAAAAGCGCAGCAGATAAGAGAGCGACAATTGATCGGTGTGGTAACGCGACCGGCCATACGGGATGGGACTCTCTACTGACGTGGACTGCACCCGCCGGTAGGAGAAGTCGAGGGAATCGCGCGGCCCGAACGGCAGGTTGTAGCCAATCGTCGCCACCGCGGTGCGCGCTTCCAACCGGTAGGCGAACAGCACATCGTTGAAGGCATCGTCTCGCGCCAGCACTTTGGCGATGTTGACGCTGGCCAGAGAGGGGAGGCCGGACGACACCGCGTCGCCGCGCCGGTACTCACCGGTCAGATATAACGTGCTGGTCGGCGTGGCGGCGTAATCAATGTTGAACCGGACCGAATTATCGCGGCCGGTGAACACGGCGCTTTGAGCACTGCGTTCATTGTGGGTCAGGGCTCCGAACACCGTAATCCGATCGGTTACGGGTTTGCGTGCAGAGAGGCCGATCGCATAGCGGTAACCATCACGCAGATAAGATTCGAACTGCTCACCCGTCGCGCGTGCGAACACGGCGAAAGTCGGCGCGCCGAAAGCCCCCGAAGTCCGATATTGAAACTCGCCGAGCACGCCGCTAAAGAGCCGGCTCAAGCCCTCGTACGAGTGGAATTTTTCGGCGCCGCCGGACAGGGCCACGACGGCGCGCGTATGCTCCGTGACGGGGAATATCCAGCCTTTGCTCAGATCGAGGCTGTATGACTGATCAGAAAGTTTCTCGGCCGAATCGCGGCCGCGCGACACGTTACGGTCATACAGGTAACCGGCGTCAACGCGAATGCCGAGCGCCGGGCGGGACTCGTCGAAGTCAGGCAGCAGCGACGCGGACGAACCCTTGCCGTCGAGTTCTTTGGATACCGTGAAACGAACCGCCTGGCTTGTCTCCTGAGCGAACGAGCGCATGATTTGATAGTCGACGCCAAATGTCAGACCATTGCGCATTACCAGACTGGTGCCCACGCCGAGCAAGATTGAATTGCGATCGGTGGTGGCCGGATTGACTGAGTAATTGGGGCCGCCGATCGAGTCGCTGTACGCGAGCCGCGCCGATCCGCTGCCTTGGAAGCCATGCTGATATTCGAAGCGAATGCGCGGTTTGGCGACGCCCCAGTCGGTCGCGTGACTCGCTTCAGCGCGTAACCCGAGGGCCGAGCGCAGCGTGCGATCGGTCTGGTCGAAATACGTTAAAGAAAACGCGCCGACGCCGGTCTCAGACGTTTGCTTCAACCGGTTAACCGAGAAATCGAAGCGCCCATAGGGTGACAGCAGCAAGCCTCCATCGCGATATTCGTAGCCCGCTGCGACCGAGCCGAATATTTGATCGCCGCTGCGATGCGAGTATGCAATCGAGCTGATCGGCGCTACAAAACGCTGCGCATCGAGGCTTAGCGTGCCGTAACCCAGCAGCGCATCGACAAATGTAGTCGTCGTCGGCTGATAGCTCCCGTAGAACGCCGCTGATGTGCCGGTGGCCTGGCTTTGCGAACCATCCGTGCCGATCGACGCTTTGTCGCGTGCAAAGCCGAGCCCCATGCCGAGCACCAGCTTGTCGCTGAATCGGCGATCGACACCGGCACTGACGCCGTCGGTGCTGAAGTTGGTGCCACCCATCGCGCCGGTGCTGTCGCGCGTGCCAAAACGCGCGTCGCCGCCCAGCCAGAAGCTGGTGGACCGCTCAAATACATCGGGCGTATAGCTGCCTCCGCCGACTGCCGCGAGATTAATTGAGCGGCTGGTCGCAGCCGACAACAATGTCGACATCACGCCCGGTAGCGCCGCACCGAAAGAACCCGTCGCTGGATTTGTGCCGTCGTTAGGCGGCGTAAGGCCCGCGACCCGCACCGGCGGCATCAAACGGGCCTTGTTCTCGGGCTCTCCGAGCGGCGTTGCACTGGTTAAATCGGGGAACGGTCGTGGCAGTACTGCCGCGCTGCTTGGTGCGGCAGGTGCCGCCGGCGCATTACCCGCGCCCGCTTGCGCACGTGCATTCGCCGCGCCGCCGGCTGGCGCGGCGCCACGATGCAGCGATTCCATGCGTCGTTGGTAGTTCGATAGCTGCGACTGTGAAAAGCGCCGCGCGGTTGCGACCTGGTTGTTAATCGTGGCGAGGACTGTGGCGTCGGCTGTGGGGTCAGGGCGGCCGATGATGGTGATGCTGACGACAGCCGCTGCAGATGTGCCGGTGGTGCCGAACGCCGTGTATGAGAACGAGTCAGCACCGAAGTAGTTGTTGGCAGGTGTGTAAGTAGCGCGGGTGCCGCTAATTGAAACCTGGCCGTGCGCGGGATTCGATGCGATCTGCGCGCCGGTTATTCCCGAGCCCGTAATGAACGTCGCGAGATCGACCGTCGTCGCGGTATTCAGCGGCACAGTCATGGTGCCGGGCCCCGCGACGACCGGCAGCGCAGAAATAGTGAACGGCACACTTAGACTGCCTGGCCCGAAGGCGTTGGTCGCCGTCAGCATTGCATTGAAAGTTCCGTTGGTCGTCGGTGTGCCACTGATGATGCCGGTCGTACTATTGACGGTGATGCCTGGGGGAAGGCTCGTCCCGGCATAGGCCGTAATCGGTGGATTGGATGCGACGATTTGCAACGGCGTGATCGCAGTACCGATAGTGCCGGTGACTGCAGTAGGGCTGGTGATGCTGGGGACGGTGGTCGGCGTTACGTTAAACGTTACGCTCGCGCTCGCTGCCCCCGCCGCATTGGTGGCGGTAACTGTCGCGACCGTGGGTCCGCCGCTGGCAGTCGCCGTACCGGAAATCACCCCCGTGTTCGGGTCGATTGTGAGTCCGGTCGGCATGCCGGTGGCTGAAAACGTAATCCTTGCCGACGTCGCCAGATTCGTTACGTTGCCGGTTAAAAAGTTGTACGTGAATGCGGTGTTTTGCAAAGGGGTCAAAGATGCGTTTGTCATGGTCGCAACCACGATCGGGTTGATCGTCAGACTCACCGGCAAACCTAAGCTCGGTCCGAACCCGTTGCTGGCATTTAATACGACGCTGAACACATTGTTATTGCCGGTACTCTGGCTCTGGGTGGGCGTTCCGGTGATTGCGAGCGCGCCGGTGGCGGCGTTTGTGATGCCGAACGAGGCCGCGCCGGGCAGGCCGCTGCTCGCTACCGACGTGATGGTGGGATTCGACGCCGTATAGGCAAGGTTCAGCGCTGTGCCAACGGTGCCCGTAGCAGTAGCCGGTCCGGATACCACCGGCGCCAACACGCTGTTGATGGTGATCGAAAGCACCCGGCTCAACGCCGCAGGGGCGGTGGTATTGACGGTGACGGGGAAGGCGGACCCCGAGACTGACGGCGTTCCGCTGATCTGGCCGGTTATCGCGGAGAACGAAAGGCCAACTGCCGTTAAGGTTGCCACATCGGCCGCCGACATTGAATAGGCGGTGCCGG
>JANYCE010000234.1 GCA_025360445.1 Betaproteobacteria bacterium | reverse complement strand
AGGGCCGCCCTCCCACCAACCGGGATAGTAGTAGAACTTGGCGACTTTGTTGAAGCCGAGCTTCTCGTCATCGTAAGGACCGACCCATTCCGCTGCATCGATCGTGCCGCGCTCAAGTGCCGGGTAAATGTCGCCGGCGGCAAGCTGCTGAGCCACCACGCCGAGCTTTGCCAGCACCTGCCCGGCGAGGCCGCCGACGCGCATTTTCATGCCCTTCAGATCGGCGACCGTCTTGATTTCCTTCCGGTACCAGCCGCCCATTTGCGCGCCGGTGTTGCCGCACGGTATATGCACGACGTTATAGTCTTTGAACAGAAGCGCGAGCGCGTCCATGCCGCCGCCATAGTATTTCCACGCGTTCTGCTGGCGCCCGTTGAGGCCAAACGGCACCGACGTGCCAAACGCAAACGCGGGATCCTTCCCGACGTAGTAGTAAGGCGCGGTGTGTCCGCACTCGACCGTGCCATTCTGCACCGCGTCGAGCACTTGCAGGCCAGGCACGATTTCACCTGCCGCAAAAATCCGAATTTGAAATTTATTTTCGGTGATTTCAGCAACCCGCTTCGACACGATTTCGGCGGCGCCGAAAATAGTATCAAGGCTCTTCGGAAAACTTGACGCGAGCCGCCACTGAACCGTCGGCTGAGATTGCGCAATTGCCGGCGCAGCGACGGCGCCTGCCGCGAGGCCGACCGCTGCTTTTTTAAGAAATGAACGACGCTTCATTTTCCCCTCCCTGTTTTTTTAAACAGCACCAGAATCTGCCAATTGACCGCGTTTTCCACACGCGTTGCCTATTGGACAGCAGCCGTCCTGCGCGGTCAATCCCCGGCGACGGTCATGCGGTCGATTAGAATTGAGCCGCACTGTTTCGAACCGCGTTTGACGATGTCGTTGCCGGCCGCGACGATGCCCTTGAACATGTCTTTCAAGTTACCGGCGATCGTGATCTCCTCGACCGGGTATGCAATCTGGCCGTTTTCTACCCAAAAACCGGCGGCGCCTCGCGAATAATCGCCGGTAACCATGTTGATGCCCGACCCGAGCATCTCGGTTACTACAAGTCCGCGTCCCATTTGTTTCAGCAATTGCGGAAAATTCTGGCCCGTATCTTTCAAAATTAAATTGTGCGCACCGCCCGCATTGCCGGTGGTCTGCATGCCCAGTTTGCGGGCGGAATAGCTGCCCAGAAAATAGCCGCGCACGACACCCGCTTCGACTACCGGGCGCCGGTGCGTCGCGACCCCCTCTTCATCGAACGGACTGCTCGCTTCGCCTTTAACGATCAGCGGGTCTTCGGTGATCTCGACCAGCGGCGAAAATATTTGTTGGCCAAGGCTGTCAACCAAAAACGAAGACTTTCGGTAGAGGCTCCCGCCGCTTACTGCCGACACAAAATGGCCTAGCAATGATGCGGCCACCGGCGCTTCGAACAGTACCGGAACCTGCGCGGTCGGAATTTTTTTTGCGCCGAATCGCGCCAATGCGCGCTGTCCCGCAATTTTGCCGACTGCTTCAGGCGCGTCGAGCCCCGCCTGATCGCGCGCCGACGTGTACCAGTCATCGCGCTGCATTTCGTCGCCCTTGCCCGCGATGACAGCGCAACTAATCCAATGGCGTGTACTCGGGTAGCTGCCGAGGAATCCAAGTGAATTGCCATACGCAAAATGCGATTGTTGCGATGACACCGTTGCGCCTTCAGAGTTCGATATGCGCTTGTCGACCGCGAACGCGGCATCTTCGCACGCGCACGCGAGTTCTATTGCGCGTTCGACCGTCAGATCCCACGGGTGAAATAAATCGAGTTGCGGGATGTCGCGTGCCAGCAGTGCTTCGTCCGCAAGACCCGCAAATTCGTCGCTCGCAGTGAACTTCGCAATTGACAATGCCGCATCCGCTGTTGCGCGCACGGCTTTAAGCGAAAAATCCGATGTGCTGGCATGCCCGCGGCGCTGGCCGATATAAACGGAAATTCCCATACTTTTGTCACGGTTGTATTCGATCGTTTCGACCTCACCGTGGCGGACGGTGACGGTCTGGCCCAGACCTTCGGACACTTCAGCCTCGCAGGCGGTGGCGCCCTGCTCGCGCGCGTAGTTGAGCACGCCGGCGACGATTTCGTTCAGACTTGCGGAATCGTTGGCAAACACATTGCGCGATTCGGCGCGCGGATTAACTGCGGTAGACATCATCGGACCTTTCGCAAAAGTAGTTATCATACCAGTATGAATTCAGCCACCGACGACCTCGAAGAACCCGGCCGCCCGAGTAAATCGCAGCGCAAACGCGACATGACCGCGCTGCAGGACATGGGCGCCGAACTTGTGATGCTTAACGCCGATCATCTCGCGCAAATTAACTTGCCGGAGCGCTTGTTCCAGGAGATCCTGGAAGCCCAACGGATTCACGACTTCGAGGGCCGCCGCCGTCAGATGCAGCTCATCGGCAAGCTCATGCGCGAAATTGACCCGGCGCCAATTCGCGCGCGGCTCGATGTATGGAACGGTGTCGCGAAAGAGAGCACCGTACAGCAGCGCCTGGTCGAACGCTGGCGCGAGCGTCTGCTCGCCGATGACACGGATCTCACGCTTTTTCTGGGGGATTACCCGGGCTGCAATTCCCAGCACCTGCGATCGTTGATTGCGAGTGTGAAGCGAGATCGCGCGCTCAACCGCACGCCTAAAAATTATCGCGAGTTATTCCGCGCACTGCGTGACATCGTCTCCGGAAAAAGCGCAGAGGCGGCGGGCCAGGATTAAAGTTTCTTTCTTCGTCACGCTATAATTGATTCATGCAAAACGAACTTCTGATCGGTCTCGTGTCTATCAGCGACCGCGCATCGAGCGGCGTCTACGAAGACAAGGGCCTGCCAGCCTTGCAGGAATGGTTTGGCGCAGCACTCGCCTCGCCGTGGAAAATGGTGACACGGCTGATACCCGACGAGCAGCCGGTCATTGAAGAGACACTGCGCGATCTCGTCGACACAGTGCATTGCCATCTCGTGCTTACGACCGGCGGCACTGGACCCGCGCCGCGCGACGTGACCCCCGAGGCAACGCTCGCCGTCGCCGATAAGGTAATGCCGGGATTTGGCGAACAGATGCGGCAAGTCAGCCTCCAATTCGTGCCGACCGCGATTTTGTCGCGGCAGGCCGGCGTGATCAGAAAGCAGGCGCTGATCTTGAATCTGCCAGGGCAACCCAAAGCGATCAAGGAAACGCTCGACGGAATATTTGCCGCGGTGCCTTATTGCATCGACTTGATCGGCGGCCCGTATATCGAAACGCACGAAGCTATAGTCAAAGCGTTTCGCCCCAAGTCCGCATTGAAACCGAAGACCTGAACCATGAGCGATCTGCTGCAAACCCTTGAAATAGAAACCGCGCCAAAACCTACGGCCGCCGTAATCTGGCTGCACGGCTTAGGCGCCGACGGCAATGATTTCGCACCGATCGTGCCCGAACTGCGGCTAGCCAGTCCACCCGCAATCCGGTTCATCTTCCCGCACGCACCGACGATACCGGTCACCATCAACAACGGCATGGTGATGCGTGCCTGGTACGACGTGAGCTTCGGCGATCTCGAAGGCACCACCCGCCGCGCGGATGAAAAAGGCGTGCGCGCATCCCAGGCGCATGTCGGCCGCTTGATCGAGCGTGAGATAACACGCGGAATAGCTGCCGAAAAAATTGTTATCGCCGGATTTTCGCAGGGCGGCGCGATTGCGCTGCAAACCGGTCTGCGTTATCCGCAGCGGCTTGCCGGCATCATGGCATTGTCAACGTACCTGCCGATGGGTGACAGCCTGGCAAGCGAAGCATCAGCGGCGAATCGTGCAATTCCAATTTTTTACGCGCACGGCACTGACGATCCGGTGATCGCGCTCGCGATGGCGACGAGCTCGCGAGAGAAATTAACGGCGGCAGGCTATCGCGTGGACTGGCACGAGTATCCGATGCAACATTCCGTGTGCGCGGAAGAAGTGGGCGCCATCAGCGCGTGGCTCGCCAAGGTACTCCCCGCCTGAACTTTTGGCGCTCGTCGCATCGAAAGTTCAAGGAACAGGTTAAGCGTTCTTCATCACCTTGAAGCTGCCCCAGTCAAAATCATCTCCGCCTTCGATAAGCCGGCGCGGCATGAGGTAGTATTGTTTACCGCGCACATTCATTTCGAGCGGCTGACTTTGCGAGTAAGTGCCGACCGGTAGCAGCAGCGTAACTTCGCCATTTTTGTCTGGTGTGGTTGACAACAGCACGGCTTGATATCCGTCGCGCAGCGCAATGACAGAGGACACACTGCCCGTCGGAGAAAGACGCACGGGAATGATTGCTTTCGAGATGAGCTGAATGCCGACGCGGCGTTGCTGGAACTCGTCGCGTGTCAGGCGCCGGACCAGACCGGCGCCCCAGAATTTGGATGTCTCCCCCAGCACACCA
This sequence comes from Betaproteobacteria bacterium, assembly GCA_025360445.1. GTDB lineage: Bacteria > Pseudomonadota > Gammaproteobacteria > Burkholderiales > SG8-41 > PALSA-1004. Next base: position 6,985 of record JANYCE010000234.1, on the reverse strand, counting down.
AGCAGACCGCCGACTTTTATCCAGTCGCCTTTTACCTGCGGGACGATAGCGCCGAAACCACCGTCGCTTATATTCTCGGCGATCCAGCTCTCACCCGCATTTTTGACCTGAAAATCGAGCGAGATGTCGTCCTCGACCGGCCGCACCGAACGCAATATCTGCGACAGCCCATGAACCACGGTCAGCCGCGTGGCAATCTGGCGCCGCTCGGAGCTGCGCGCCGGCGGTTTATCCGACCAATACATCGCCAGGTGCGACATCACCGAGCGCACGAGCTCGACGTCGTAGTTGCCCCCGAGGTTGACGTTGGAGGGCACGCTTTCCTTGGCCTCGATGTCCTTGATCAGCTGGCGCAGTGCCGCGAGCGCCTTACCCGGCCCGAAATACCGAATCAGCGGACTCAGGTCGAGATTTGTCATGATGCGCGCAGCCGGCTTGCGCATCAACAAATCAAAAAAATAATTGCAAGTCGCGCTGGGTTGATTGCCAATCTCAAACATATCGCCGAAATGAGCGACCGTGCGTTCTGCGATCTCCTGCTTAAGCGGGGTCAGTCCATCAGTCGCCGAGACGCCCAGCATCAGCGCCTTTAGAAATTCGCGCTCGACGGTCCCCTGCCCATGTGCGCCGGGGTAAATCTTCACGGAGGTCGTCGCGAAACGTTTCGACTCTGCGAATACGAACATCCGTCCCAGCAGGCCCCACAGGCGGTCATCGACCGGGCCGTAACGAAGCGCGCTCCATTTAAGCTGCAACGTCACCGTGCGCAGCGCACGCGCGACGATGATCGGCAAGTCCTTCTTTATCGAGCCGGCGCCCGAAGCGCCAGCCTGAAACTGCTCCATGCACCGGATATAACAATCGCCAAGCGTTTTCCAGAATTCAAATATGGAGTTCCACAGCTTGCTCTCGCGGAACTTTTCCTGCCGGTCGGTAGAGAGATAGTCCTGCGACAATTTGCGCTGGTGCACCTTGGCCGCCTGATCGAGTGCGTCGTACAGCTCGAAACGATAGTCGAGCTTGAAACCCTCGGTGCGGTTCACCGAGTCTAGCCAGAACGTGACTTCATCCAGCGCTTTCGACGGGTCATGCGCGGGAAACTCCGCAATCAGCACGCGCGCCTTTTTCGGATCGGCCATCGGATGATCGGGCTTAGCGCCCCCGAAAAATGCCATGCGTGCCCCCCCCCCTTGTTGCTTAAGTCCAGCCATTGATCGTCAAAACAATTGTGAATTCACGATGGCGGCATTGCCGGGCCACCGACAATCGACGCAGTAACATCGTCGATTTCTCGCATCACTGATGCGATTCATCATAACAAAGACTGACGTTCTAATTCGACGAATGAGAGACAACAGTGAAGGTTCGACAGCGGCACTAATGCTCAACCTTTTTCCGCGCTCCTGATTTTTTAGAGCTTTTCCGTTTCACCCTGCGCGGGCCGCCAGACCAGCAGACGCCTCTCCGCGAATGAGACCAGTCCATCGAGCGCCAACGCGAATGCTGTTAACACCAGGATGCCCGCGAAAACTGTATTAATATCGAACGCGCCTTCAGCCTGCAGAATCAGATAGCCGACACCGCGCGACGAACCCAGGTATTCGCCAACCACCGCGCCCACGAACGCCATGCCGACTGAGGTATGCAGGCTTGAGAACACCCAGGACATTGCCGATGGCACATACACCGTGCGCAGCAACTGACGCGAGCTCGCGCCGAGCATGCGTGCATTGTTGAGCACAACAGGGCTCACTTCTTTCACGCCCTGATAAACGTTGAAGAACACTATAAAAAACACCAGCGTCACGCCGAGCGCAACTTTGGACAGGATGCCGAGCCCAAACCACACCGCAAAAATCGGCGCGAGTATCACGCGCGGCATTGCGTTCATTGCCTTGATGTAGGGATCGGCGAGCGCAGACGCGGTCGGCGACAGCGCAAGCCATAAACCAACGCCGAGGCCGCCGACGGTGCCGATAACAAACGCGAGCAGGGTTTCGATCAGCGTGACGAGCAGATGCTCGTAAATTCGGCCGCTCGCAAACCAGTCCCATGTCTTCTGCAATACCACGATTGGCTTGCCGAAGAAAAAGGCGGTATTGCGCGCAGCTTCTTCCGACCACAACAGCGGCTCGGTCATCAGATACCAGAATGCGAACACGCTGCCGAGCAGCAACGTGTGATACATCGCAAGCCGCGCGCGCGGCCGGGCAGCGCGCCCGGCCTTAGGCGTGACTTGTTTCATGCGTGCTGACTTTGCGCATAACCCTTGAGCACTTCATTTTTCATCGCATGCCAAATCTCGGTGTGAAGTTGCACGAAACGCGGCGTCATGCGGATTTCCGCGACATCGCGTGGGCGCGGCAGGTCGATTGTGAATTCACCGATTGGCCGCGTGGCCGGTCCCGCCGACAGCACGACCACGCGGTCCGACAGCGCGATCGCCTCTTCGAGATCGTGCGTAATAAAGACGACCGACTTGCGGTCGGCGGACCACAGTTCAAGCAATTCGTTTTCCATCAACTGGCGGGTTTGAATGTCGAGCGCCGAAAACGGTTCGTCCATCAACAGTATTTTCGGATCGAGTATCAGCATCTGCGCAAGGGCGACGCGTTTCTTCATGCCGCCGGAAAGTTGATGCGGATACCGGCCCGCGTGCGCCTGGAGACCCACCCTCGCCAGCCATTCTTCGACGCGTTCGCGCACGACCGCTTCGTCGATGCCCCGATACCGCAGGCCGAGCGCCACATTGTCAAACGCAGACAGCCAGGGCAGCAGCGCATCCGACTGGAACATGTAGCCGGCGTCTCGATTGATGCCGGTGAGCGGTCGTCCAAGCACCTGCACGTCACCTGCGGACGCTTCGAGCAAGCCGGCCGCAATGTTGAGCAAGGTCGATTTCCCGCAACCGGTGGGTCCGACCACCGACACAAACTCGCCGGCGTCGACGTTGAGCGTCGTGCTGTCAACTGCAGTGTAGGCTTTTCCCGCAGCGTCGCCGGCGACAAACGTGACAGTGATCTTCGACAGGGACAGCGCAGGGACCGGCGACACGGCAGACTACTTGCGATACTTCTGCAACGCTTTCTGGACAAAGCTGTTGTCGAAAGTTTTCGCGAGATCGATTTTCGCCGCCTGCACGCTCGGCTCGAAGGAGTTCAACACCTTGAATACGTTTTTCGCGCCGTCCATGGAAAAAAGCCCGTCGGGCGAATAGCCCTCCATGTTCTTTAAAAGCGCCACCTTGTACATGGTCGGATCGTCGCCATAGTATTCAGGCGGGACATTCGCGACCACGTCCTCCGGGCGGGCTTTCTGCAGCCACAGGTTCGCGCGCACAATCGCGTTAACCACTGCCTGCGCGGTATTGGGATTTTTCTTTACCCAGTCGACCGGCGCATAAATACAGCCTGCATGATAGGCGCCGCCATAAACCTCTTTCATGCCTTTGGCAGTACGCGTGTCGACGACGGGCACGATATCGCCGGACGCTTCGAGGCGCGCAATCACCGGATCGAGATTAGAAATGCCGTCGATTTCGCCTCTGCGCATTACGGCAACCGCCCCTGCCGTAGCGCCCACGCCAACGATGGAAACTGCGTCGGGCGGCAGGCCATCCCTGGCCAACAGACTGCTTACCATCATGTTGGTGCTTGAACCTGGCGCCGTGACGCCGATTTTCCAGCCCTTCAAGTCTTTCGGTGACTTATACTGCGCGACTTTATTTTTGTGCACCCCCAGAACGATGCCCGAGTAACGGCCCTCAAGCGCGATGGCGACGATGTTGATTCCCTTCGCCTGCATATTGATCGTGTGCTCGTAGGCGCCTGACACAATATCAGCGCTGCTGCCGACCATCGCCTGCAGCGCTTTGGCGCCGCCCGGAAAATCGACGATTTCGACGGTGAGGCCTTCATCCTTGAAGTAACCGCGCTGCTCGGCGATCGTCAGCGGCAAATAGTAAAAGAGATTTTTTCCGCCGACCGCGATGATGATCTTCGTTTTTTCGAGCGCTTGCGCAAGCGCGGCGCACGGCGCAATAGCGATTATGACCGCGAGCGCAATGCACATATTTCGGGCGAATTTCATGACTTCCTCCAGCCGCAACGTTAATGGCGAGCGATGCTCACATGCGAGTGAATCAGTGTCAAGGCGCACCACGCGCCGTCATACGATGCCGCGCTGGCGCAAGGCCTGGGCGGCCGCGGCATCGTATCCGAGTGCCTTCAACACTTCGTCGGTATGCTCCCCAAGCCCGGGCCCGATCCATTCGGTTGCGCCAGGGGTGGCTGACAGCTTGGGCACGATACCCGGCAACTTGACCGGCGTGCCATCGGGCAGTTGATGTTGCTCGAGCATGCCGCGCGCGAGGTAATGCGGGTCTTTCATGATGTCCGAGACGTCGAACACTTTGCCTGACGGTACTTGCGCGTCTTCGAGCGCCGCCAGCACGAACTCAAGGTCATGACAGCGCGTCCAGTCCGCGATCGCGCCGTCAAGTTCCGCCGTTCGCGGCACCCGCCCTGCGTTGCTCGCGAGAGCCGGATCGGCGCCGAGGTCTGCGCGTCCAATCGCGGACATCATGCGCTTGAAAATCGCATCGTTGTTCGCACCCACAATCACAAATTTGCCGTCGCGCGTCGGGTAGGTGTTCGACGGCACGATGCCGGGCAAGGCGTTGCCGGCGCGCTCGCGCACAAACCCCAGGACATCGAACTCCGGCACCAAACTTTCCATCATGCTGAACACGGCTTCGTACAACGCAACATCAACGACCTGGCCGAGTCCACCGTTCATATTGCGATGATGCAGCGCCATCATTGCGCCGATAACGCCATACAACGCTGCGATCGAATCACCGAGCGAAATTCCGAGTCGCACCGGCGGACGATCGGCGTAGCCGGTCACATAGCGCATGCCGCCCATCGATTCGCCGATCACACCGAACCCCGGGCGATCGCGGTAAGGGCCCGTCTGCCCGTAGCCGGACAAGCGCACCATGATCAGTCGCGGATTTATTTTGGCAAGTTCATCGAAACCAAGATGCCATTTTTCGAGCGCACCGGGACGGAAGTTCTCGACGACGATATCGGCTTCCGCGCACAGCTTGCGCACGATCTCCTGCCCTTCAGGCGTTCGCAGGTTGACGGTTACGGATTTCTTGTTGCGCGCCTGCACGTACCACCATAGCGACGTGCCTTCATACATCTTGCGCCATTCACGCAGCTGGTCCCCGCCGTCGGGCGATTCGATCTTGATCACATCGGCGCCAAACTCCGCGAACAGGCGGCTGCAAAACGGGCCGGCGATCAACGTCCCAAGCTCGATCACCTTGATGCCTTTTAATGGCGGGGCTGCGGTGTCACTCATATAATCCACGATTCGATTTTGCGGGACTGACATTCTATATGGCCAAGAAAGAATCGTTGTTCGCAGTATTGTCGCGTCAGCCATGGTGGATCAGCATCGCTGTCAGCGGCGCGATATACGCGAGCGGACGTTTATTCCTCCCGGAGACGATTGCCGCCGCCGCTGCGCTGCCGTTTCTTGGTATTGCGTTTTACGCAGGATGGCGTCAGTTACGCACGCCGAGCGAAACCAATGTCAACGACCTGCTGACGCGGGTTCGCGGCATGCCATGGGAGAATTTTTCGGCGCTGCTCGCTGAAGCATTTCGCCGTGATGGATATGCGGTCAGCGAAATTTATAAGGGCGCGCTTGATCTTAAACTCGACAAAGCGGCGCGCATTTCGATCGTTAGTTGCAAACGCTGGAAGGCCGCCCAAACGGGCATCGGACCGCTGCGCGACCTCGTACAGGCTAAGGACGCAAACGACGCCGCAGAGTGCATCTACGTCGCGACCGGTGATTTTACGGCCAATGCGCGCATCTTCGCGAATGAAAAATCAATCCGCCTCTTGCACGGTGCGGCACTGGCGAGTCTCATCGCACGCGTGGAACGCGGCCACCGCGGCTGGTTCCGGTAATGAGAAGCGAACTAAAAACAATATCATCTTAAACCGCGAAGGACGCGAAGGACGCGAAGGACGCGAAGGACGCAAAGGACGCAAAGGAAAAACAATACCAAGGTTAAAGGGGGTTGGCCTTATTCCAATAAATGCTCTCTATCCGCCATATGCCCTTTACAGTTTTCTTGCTTCCTTTGCTTCCTTGCGGTTCAAACTTTCGGTGTATCCATCAGCGTGAGCATGTCCAGACGTGCGGGACCCGCCGCAGGCAGTCGAAATAATTGTAAACGCTGAAAACTACAAAGAGAAAGCGTCCGCGAACGCGCGAAAGTCGGCGACACCCTCGAGCTTCATCAGCCCGGCGTGGAGCTTTTGCGTGACCGTCTGGCCCCACACCGGCTCGCCGAGCTCGAAAAATTTGCCCGTCAATTCCGCTTCCGTGTGCGGTTTTGCCGACTCCCCTTTCGTGATGACGCAACGGCCTTCGTGGACAGAGCCGTCGCGCATCACGATGCGGATGGTGACCGGCTGCTCCATGGGAAAGCGCGCGGTAAACGATTTATCTTCCTGTAAATCGACGCGCTGTACGAGCGCCTGCACTTCCCGATTGGCGACGGCCGCTTCGTCGAAGCTCTGGAGCCCGGACCGGCCGTGATAGAGGATGCTCGCAAGCGCGAACGGCACCGAAAACCGCGCGCCGAAACTCGATACGATATTTTTACCAGCGAGGCTCGCCGCGAGCATATAGGCCCTCACTTCGATGCGCTCGATCCCGTCGATTGGCAGGTGCCCGCCCGGAACTTTTGCGAGCAGGTCCTCGAGCGCATCGACCGCGGAATGACCATAGCGTCCGATCGGATGCAGCTTGAAGTAGTTTTGCGCGATCAGCCAGTCGCTGCCGAGCCCCGCGACCGCAAGCTCGCGGTCGAATTGCTCCGAGTACACGCCCTTGCCGTATACGTTGCCCACGCTGTCGATCTCACCGGTGAAGCCGCACTCGACGAGGCGCACCGCCA
>JANYCE010000212.1 GCA_025360445.1 Betaproteobacteria bacterium | reverse complement strand
CAGCAGCGCGATGATGCGCTTGATGTCGGGCATAAAGCCCATGTCGAGCATACGGTCGGCCTCATCGAGCACGAGGATTTCAACCCGGGTCAAGTTAACTGTCTTTTGTTGTACGTGATCGAGAAGCCGGCCCGGCGTCGCAACCAGAATCTCTACTCCTTCACGGAGCGCTTTGATCTGGGGATTGATATCGACGCCGCCGTAAACGACGGTGGAGCGCAGGGACAGATATTTGCCGTAGTTGCGCACGCTTTCTTCAACCTGCGCCGCGAGTTCGCGGGTCGGCGTCAAAATCAACGCGCGTATCGAGTGCCGCGCCGGCGAAGGGCTGGTATTTTGATGCGGTGCCAGCATCTGCAGGATCGGCAGCGCAAAGCCGGCCGTTTTGCCGGTGCCTGTTTGCGCACAACCCATGATGTCGTGATGCGCAAGGACGGGAGGGATCGCTTTTAACTGAATAGGGGACGGCTCTGTGTAACCTTCATCTGCGATGGCACGCAGCAACTCCGGCAATAAGCCGAGGGACTCAAACGACATTAGTTAAAACTCCTGGATTCCACCGGCTACAGCGTGAAGCTAAACGCTGGAGGCCGCCGCGGCGGCTCGGGCTGGTGTTATTAATGCGAGTCATGCAACTATAAAGAGCGCTTAAGGTGTTACTAAGCGCTTGTTTTTTAATTATAAGCTCGTCCGGCAAAAATCGCCAGCCTGCCTGACTGCCTGCGCCATCGCGCGCTTAATCAATATTATGCGGAAGACCTTAAACCATAACAGTTGAAGAAATCTGATCCGCACGGCGTATGAATGCGATGCGACGAAGTTGTCGCAGTCAAAAATAACACGTGTTCAACTAGTTGAGCCATCAAAAGCCACGAGAAAGCATAAATATCTGGTAGATTATCAAGGCTCTACTGACTGCTTTTGCTGGAGTTAGATTTATACAACTTGTCAGACATGATCCACTCCGATCACATAATGTCAGCGCCCAAACCGGGCGTCTTCCCGCTGATTCTCACGCTGGACGCTAATGGCATTCCTCATCGCTGGATAACATGGCAACACGCATGCTTTTATTATGCCAAGGACCAGATCGCGTGGACCGCCGGCGAACGGGCATTCACTGTTCTCGGCGGCTATAACAGGGTCTCGGGCGAGCGGTCACAAATCGTTGCGAGCAGCATCGTTGCGATCCGGGGCAAAGCGATGGGGATGCGCGCATTCAGCCAAGTGCCACCCTTGAATAATCGCGAGTTGTTTCATCGTGATCGCTATTTGTGCGCGTATTGCGGCGGCATTTTGCCGGCATCGAGGCTGACGCGCGATCATGTGATTCCATTTTCGCGCCGTGGTCGGGACACCTGGATGAATGTCGTGACTGCCTGCAGGTCATGTAATGAACGGAAAAGCGACCGCACGCCTGAATTGGCGAACATGGAGCTGCTGTACTTGCCGTACGTCCCAAACCGCGCCGAGTATTTAATCCTGACCAATCGCCGGATACTTGCAGACCAAATGGAATTTCTCGCGCAGCACGTGCCGGCGCAAAGCCGTTTGCATCAAGCTGCGTAGTATTCGCGCGGCCGTCAGCCGCCGCGATTGCGCAATGCCATCAGCAATCTGGCGGCTTCTTCGGGTGTCTGTATTGAACTATCCCGGTCGCGGAATATCAGCCAGAAAATCGCGCCGTTGATAAGCACGAAAAAAACCTCGAGATACAACACCGCCGTCACGATGACGTGGCTTTTCTGTCGCGCAAAAATAAAGTAGAAGCCTTCAAATGTCGGTAGTGATGCTTTCGACATCGCAAACACGGACTCGAAAGGCGGAAAGAGCAGTATCGCGACCAGATTGATCGCTACCAGGATCAGCGTCGCCTGCTGGAGGCTGATGTTGCGGCGCCGCTTCGTGCCTTGCTTATCGCCGAACAGCAACAGGGCAATTCCAGCGTTAATGGCTACAACAAAGAGTTCTAAAAACAGCAGGCTCGAGTTGAGAACCATGGATTCATCGCGCTGCGGATAGAAATAAAAGCCGCCGAATACCGGAATCTGGCTTTTTCCCAATGAATACGTATCGAATGGCGGAAACAACATGATCAAGATGATGTTCGCCGCTGCGACTGCCAGTGCGATTGCCTGGTTTCGATTCATCCCCGCCCCTCGATCGTATGCGTCCGGATGTATGCAGACCCTCCGGACATCGCGGCGATTATATGCGATAGCGCCAGCCCGAACACCTCTTTGCAAAAGCTTGCGAAGGGCCGGCCACTAGCTACAGCGCGCAGCGACTGCCTGCACCACATCGCCGCTCGCGCGATGCTGAATGAATGCAGCCAGATTTATGTCCTGCGGTTTCCACCGCCGATCCAGTTCGAAACGGTGATTTCGGCTCAGGTTTCCGGTGTCATCAAGGGCCAGAGGTCCAACCAGCGTGCGCACGACGAAATCGTGCTTCAAGAGTCGCCCGTTGTTTTCGCCGGCGCTGACAGCGGTGACAAGATTGTTTTCATAAAGTGCGAGATAAACGTCGGCGCGCCGGGTCTCCGCGTCGCCGCCGACTCGAACCTCCACTGCGCCGACCAGCACGTCGTTTGAGTGACTGACTTTGAGCCTGATTTCGGCCTGCGCTTTGGACAGATTGATCGCTCTGATCTTGTCGCTGAAATTGTCCGATACGCTGCCTCTTCGAAAATCCTCACCATTGAGCAACAATTGCGGGGTCACGACGAAACCCACGCCGCGCCGATTGCTGTGTGCGCGTTGCCTTCTGCTGAAGGCAGCCTGCGAGAACGGGTCTGTCCAACCGAGGTGGTTCCAGTAATCGACATGAAACGCAAGCGGGATTACACGGTCGACCGTAAATTTCCGCGCTGGCAGCTCGCTGACCCACTTATCGGCCGCCGGGCAGCTGTCGCAGCCTTCGGACGTATAAAGTTCCAGCAACGCGACCCGATGTGGCCCGCTGGTAGCAGCGCATTCTGCTGCAACGCTAATGCCCGGTGTCGACAAGACCGCGCAGTTTAATAACAATAAAGCTGTCGATAAAATATTGTGCGAGTCGAATGTGTTCATATGAGACTTAGTCGCTGTCACGCGGCGGCGCTTACATAGCGCCGAAGACCCCGGAGAGCCCAGTGTGGTAAAATTTTTCTTTTATTACAAACCCTTGACGTGTCTTCGACCGGGCATTGGGTTGTTTAGCCTTTGCCAAGCCCAGACTTACATAGCCATTCGACACATTCAGACGGGACGCTGACGCCCGCGGCGCTGGTCGCGCGCGCATCCGCGCGCGGCCTCACAGTTCTGGCGCTGACTGACCATGACGACACGAGCGGTCTCTCGTCCGCGCGCGATGCCGCCGGGCGTTTGCAACTCACGCTCGTTAACGGCGTTGAAATATCCGCTTCGTGGCGCGGCCATACGATCCATGTGGTCGGACTCGGGATCGATCCCGACTACGCGCAATTGCAGGCCGGACTCGCCGCTACGCGCGGCGGCCGCCATCGTCGCGCAGCCAAAATTGCGGCGGCCTTAGAGGCGGCGGGCATTAAAGGGAGCGCCGAGGGTGTCCGCGAATTCGCCGCCAATGCCGACATGGTCAGCCGTGCACATTTCGCGCGCTTTCTCGTTAAGCAAGGTGCGGTAAAAGACATGCATAGCGCGTTCAAGCGCTATCTCGGCGCAGGCCAGCCCTGTTTCATTCCTCATCAATGGGCGAGCCTCGGTGAAGCCGTGAGTTGGATAACCGGCAGCGGCGGTGTTGCCGTAATCGCGCATCCCGGCCGGTATCCGCTGGGCACTGTTGAAATGCGCGAGCTTTTGGGAGAGTTCAGGGATCAGGGCGGCGCGGCAATTGAAGTTGTCACGAGCAGCCACAAGCCACGGCAGTATGCAGAGTTTGCCGCGCATGCAGCCACCTTCGGGCTGGCTGCATCCGCCGGGTCTGATTTCCATTCGCCGACTGAAAGCTATCACGATCTGGGCAGCCTGCCCGCATTGCCGCCAGGCGTTACCCCCGTCTGGCAAATGCTCGGCATCTAGCGGTTTGGCAGTTCCGCCTTAATACCTGACTTCGCAACATGAGCCAATTTTTTAGCATTCATCCGGATAATCCGCAGTTGCGGCTCGTGCGTCAGGCGGCGCAAATTTATCGCGATGGCGGTTTGATCGTAATCCCGACCGATTCTTGTTACGCGCTAAGTTGTCACGTAGGCGACAAGGCGGCGATGGAGCGCATTCGGGCGATCCGCGAGGTGGATGCCCGTCATCATTTCGGTTTATTGTGCCGCGACATCGCCGAAGCCGCCGTGTATGCGCGTATCGATGACCGGCAATTTCGCCTGATCAAGGCGGCAACGCCCGGCAGCTACACGTTTATTTTGCAGGCAACGCGTGAAGTGCCGCGCCGCCTGCTGCATCCGCGGCGCAAAACGATTGGGGTGCGTATTCCAGCCCATGCAATCGTGCAGGCGCTGCTCGCGGAATTGGGCGAACCCTTATTGTCTTCGACGTTAATTTTGCCCGACAGCGATGGGCCGCTGAATGACCCCGCGCAGATTCGCGACCGGCTCGAGAAACGCGTTGATTTGATTCTCGACGGCGGCCATTGCGGCGTTGAACCCACCACCGTGGTTGATTTGACTGAGGCGGTGCCGGTGATAACTCGCCAGGGCAAAGGCGCGGCGAGCGTTTTTGGAGAAGCCGTTGGAGCTTAGTGTCATACAAAAAATTGCGGTGTTCGCCTTGCCGGTTTTATTCGCGATTACGCTGCATGAGGCGGCGCATGGTTACGTAGCAAAACATTTTGGCGATCTCACCGCGTATGCGGCTGGCCGCGTGAGTCTTAACCCGCTGCGCCATATCGATCTGGTCGGTACTATTATTGTGCCGCTCGTAAGTTTGCTGGTCGCCGATATCTTATTTGGATGGGCGAAACCGGTGCCGGTCAATTTCTCGAATCTGCGACGCCCTAAGCAGGATATGTTGTGGGTAGCGGCGGCTGGGCCATTAAGTAATCTCGTGATGGCGCTTGGCTGGGCGGTGGCTTACAAGGTGGGAGTCGGACTTGCGCCGGGCAATCCGGCGCTCGCGTGGCTGGTATTTGTCGGAGCAGGCGGTGTCTTCGTCAACGTAATTTTCATGGTGCTCAATCTGTTGCCGTTACCGCCGCTCGACGGCGGGCGCATTGTGATGAGCCTGTTGCCGCAGCGCCTCGCGTGGCGGTTTGCGAAAATAGAACCCTATGGTTTTTTGATATTGATCGCTCTGTTGTTAACCAAGGTGCTCGGCTATATCCTGTGGCCGCTGATCGGGCTTTCGATTGCGGGGCTCGGAGCTATGTTTCACATCGCGCCGGAAGAGCTCTTCAGTGTGCTGCGTTCCCTGTAGGTGTTATGAAAGTCAAACATGTTTGTTGATCGCGTTATTTCCGGCATGCGCCCGACCGGCGCCCTGCATCTTGGCCACTATCATGGCGTCTTAAAAAACTGGGTCAAGCTTCAGCATGAATTCGAGTGCCTGTTTTTCGTCGCTGACTGGCATGCGTTGACCACGCACTACGACACGCCCGACATCATCGCGAAACACACCTGGGACATGGCGATCGACTGGCTGGCTGCCGGGGTGGATCCGTCGCAGGCGACGATTTTCATTCAATCGCGCGTGCCGCAGCATGCGGAACTTCATCTGCTGTTGTCGATGATTGCGCCGCTCGGCTGGCTGGAGCGTGTCCCTACGTACAAAGACCAGCAGGAAAAACTGACTGACAAGGATTTGTCAACTTATGGCTTTCTCGGTTATCCGCTGCTGCAAAGCGCCGATATTTTGATTTATCGTGCAAACCGGGTGCCGGTCGGCGAAGACCAGGTTCCTCATATTGAGTTCACGCGTGAAATCGCGCGGCGGTTCAATCATATCTATGGCCGCGAACCGGGTTTCGAGCAAAAAGCCGAGGCGGCAGTCAAGAAATTGGGCGCCAAGCGTGCCCGGCTTTATCGCGAGCTTCGCACCAAGTATTTGGAGCAGGGCGATGCCCAAGCGCTTGAAGCCGCACGTGAGTTGCTCGACAAGGCGCAAAATCTGGCACTGGGGGACCGCGAGCGCCTGTTTGGCTACGTAGAAGGGGGAGGCAAGGTAATTCTCACTGAGCCGCAGGCGTTGCTGACCGAGGCGTCGAAGATGCCCGGCACTGACGGCCAAAAGATGTCGAAGTCGTACGACAACATGATCGGCCTGCGCGACGAGCCCGACGTCATCACGAAAAAAATTCGTACAATGCCGACCGATCCGGCCCGTGTTAAACGCACGGATCCCGGCGAGCCGGAAAAGTGCCCGGTGTGGCAGTTGCATCTCGTGTATTCGGACGAGCCGCTAAAAAAATGGGTGCAGGAGGGCTGCCGCAGCGCCGGCATTGGCTGCCTTGAGTGCAAGCAACCGGTGATCGATGCAGTGCTCGCCGAGTTGAAACCCATGCGTGAGCGCGCGGAGCGCTATCAGGAAGACCCGACACTCGTCAAAAGTATCATTGCCGACGGCGGTGAGAAAGCGCAGAAACTGGCGGAGGAAACGATGCGCGAGGTGCGCGAAGTCATGGGACTTCAATACACCTGACCGGACGCGCTCATGCAGGCGCCGCTCCCGTTTGCGTTAGCCGGTCGCTGCGCGGGCCTGCACATTTCAGCGGCGTCGACTTATAGGTTTCGCGTGCAAAGCACGCTAAAATAGCCGATGCCAGGCTTCCACAACGGCGTTCGCAGCGAATCAATAGTTGGTGGAAATGCCGGCGGCAAAACGCCTGGGCGACCGCAGTCTACAAACTAAAAACTTTTAACGCATGATTGAAGCCGTCGAAACCCCGTCAACCGCGCCGCTCGCAACCTACCGCGGCGAGCCACTGCTCGAGCTGCCGCAGGATTTGTACATTCCGCCTGATGCACTCGAGATTCTTCTCGACATGTTCGAGGGGCCGCTCGATCTGCTTTTGTATCTGATCCGCAAGCATAACCTCGATGTGCTGGACATACCGATGGCGCGGCTCACTGCGCAGTATCTCGAGTATGTCGAAATCATGCGCCAAAAAAGCCTTGAACTCGCCGGCGACTATCTCGTCATGGCGGCCGTGCTGATCGAAATCAAATCGCGCATGTTGCTGCCGCGACCGGCGGCGAGCCCGCACGATGAGCTGGATCCGCGCGCTGAACTCGTGCGCCGCCTGCTTGCCTACGAGCAGATGAAGCGGGCTGCGCACAAACTTGATCAAATGCCGCAGGCCGGACGCGATTTCCAGCTCGTCCAGGTGTGGATCGACAAGGCAGTCGCGCAGGCATTCCCCGCGGTTGCTCCCGAGGACTTGCGCCAGGCGTGGGTCTGGCTGTTACGACGGGCAAACGTTAATCAGCACCACCGCGTCACTCGCGATCAGCTGTCGGTGCGCGAACATATGAGCGCGATACTGCGGCGGTTGCAGGACGTCAAGCTCATAGAATTCACCCGGTTGTTCAGTCCCGCTGACGGCGTGCCTAAGCTGGTAGTGACTTTCCTCGCTGTTCTTGAGCTTGCGCGCGAGACCCTGATCGAGATAACCCAACAAGAACCTTACTCACCGATATATGTTAAATCCGCCCATGGACTCACCGTCGTTTGATCTGCAGGAAGTGAAACGCGTGCTTGAAGCCGCGTTGCTCACTAGCGCTGAACCGCTGCAGTTGACAGACCTCAAAAAGCTGTTCGACGAAGAGTTGAGCAACGACGTGTTGCGAAATATTCTGGCCGAGCTTGCGGGGGATTGGGATGGGCGCGTCATTGAACTGACGAACGTTGCCAGCGGCTGGCGATTTCGCGCGCGTCCCGAGTACACCAGGTTTCTCGATCGCCTGAACCCGCAGCGTCCGCCGCGTTATTCGCGCGCGGTTTTGGAAACGCTCGCGATCATCTCCTACAAACAACCGGTCACGCGCGGCGACATCGAAGACATCCGAGGCGTGATCGTATCGAGCAATATCATCAAGGCACTGCAGGCCCGCGGCTGGATCGATGTCGTGGGCAATCGCGAGGTGCCGGGGCGTCCGGAGTTGTTCGCGACGACGCGCCAGTTTCTCGATGATCTCGGGCTGCGCTCATTGACGGAGCTGCCCGCACTCGATGACTTGGGACAATTGGTCGATACCGTAACCGAGGCTGCTCAGTTCAACACCGAGCTCACCGCGGACGATGCCGAAGAGCCGGTCGAGGATGATGTCTCGCCCGCCGAAGAGCCGGAAGAACAGCGCGTGATTCCGACGCTCAACTGAGTCGAACGTTACCCGCATTGCGCGGAAAAAACTGCGGCACAGCCGCTCAGTTCAAATCGATTGCGTATTTCTTCAGTTCGACGAGCGGCTGATATTCGAGCATCGATTCATGTGTCGCGGCAAGCACCAACTGCGGAGCCGCGCCGGCTCGCGATGCTTCCACCCAGCGTAACGCGCATAGGCACCAGCGGTCACCCGGCTGGAGACCCGCAAATCCGAACTCCGGATGCGGGGTAGACAGATCGTTGCCGCGAGCCGCGCTGAATTCCAGAAATTCGCGGGTAACGCGAACGCACACGACATGCGCTCCGACGTCTTCTTCATTTGTATTGCAGCAGCCGTCGCGAAAAAAGCCCGTGAGCGGGCGTTCGCTGCACACCTGGAGCGGCCCCCCGAGCACGTTTTTTGGAATTCCGTCGGAATCTCTTTGCATGATTGTGGGTGCTTTTTCTGTAGTCAGGTCGTGAGGCGGCGGTAAACGTCGGCAACTTTCAAAGGCAGTTGTGCGACATCGTCGATGACCGTGTAGTTTACCGCACCATACATGCGCGGCAGATAATCGCGCGCTTCGCGGTCGATGGTAATGCAGAATGAATGAATGCCCGCCCGGTGCGCTTCAATCAGTGCCTGGCGCGTATCTTCAATGCCGTATTCGCCGCGATAGTTGTCGCTATAGTCGTCGGGCTTGCCGTCAGAGAGCGTAATCAGCAGTTTGGTGCGGGCGCCGACGCCGTTTAACAACCCTGACAAATGGCGGATGGCAACACCCATGCGCGTGTAATCCTGTGGCTCGATGCCGGCAATGCGCTGTCTGACCGTCTTGTCATACGGCTCCGCAAAACGCTTGATGCGATAAATAGCACAGCGCTGTCGCGTAATGCCCGAAAAGCCATAAATTGCATAGCGATCTCCGAGTACTTCGAGCGCTTCGCACAACATGACGAGCGATGCGCGCTCGGCATCGTTGATCCAGCCTTTAGTAGAGCCGCTCATGTCGACCATGAACATTGCCGCGATATCGCGTTCTACTTTGGAGCGGCGCTGGAAGAGTTGCTGGGGCAGCTCGCGGCCGGCGCGTAAATCGGCGAATGCGGTGATGACCGCATCGAGATCGATCTCATCGCCGGTCGGCTGCTTCTTGAGCCATTTGTCTTCACCACGCAGCATCTCGAAGGTGCGACGAAGCTGACCGACCTGGACAGCATAGTGTTTGAGTGTCGTGTCTATGAAGTCGGGGTTGCCGGGCAGGACGTCAATCTCGCGCAATGTGCACCAGTCTTTGCGGTAATGCCGGCGCTTGTAATCCCATTCGTTGTAGAGCACTACATCCTCATCGAGCTGCGGATCTTCGGCGGCGTCAGCTGACTCTTTGTCCGTGAAGCTGTTGTTGGTGTGCGCTCCGTCGCTTGCCGGCGTGAAGTACTCAGCGGGAATTTCGCCGAAGTCTTGCGCAATAGAACGCAAAAGGTCGCGTATTTGAGATGGCGGTGACACCGGCTCGCCATCCAGATTTAGTGCAGGTGATGCAGAGTCGTCTGCCGTGTTCTCAACGGAGTACCGGCGGGCGTCACCCTCTTCAGGGTCGACAAGAGCGTCACCTGGCTGCGCGCCGAGAAGTTTGGCGAGTTCCGACTGAAGTTCTTTTTTCTCACGGGCGACGCGGGACGCGCGCATCGCGCGCGCGAGTTCCGGATGCAGCGTTCCCATATAACTAAATTGTGGCGGCTCAAACTTACTGTAAAGCGCATCGACGAGCGCGAGACTGTCCTGTGCAGTTGCGGAGGGGGCCGCCAGCGGTGCACATTCGGGCGGGGGCTCAACATCGTCGCGCAAAGTGGCGAGTTCGCGCGCAAGTCCCGGCAACTCGCGTGCAATGATCGCGTCGAGGCGGGTTGTTTCAAGATAATTGTAGAGCGCAAGCGCGCGAGCGGGATCTTCGAATGACGCGAGATGCCCGGCGGGGTTGACGTTGAACGTTCCGAAGCGCGATTGTGCCCACATATGGGTCGCCAGCGCCTTGTAGAGCAGAAAGTTTTTCTCGCGGGAGCCGAGCGAAAATATGCGCGCGGGCAGATGAATGCAATCGGTATCGGTATACGTTTCATCGCCCGCTTCGAGCTTAAGCGGCCGGCCGCCGAGCCCGCAGATGAAAAGACGCAATACGGTGCTCGCATCGTCGAACGCGACTGCCTCCGCGTTGTGTCGCAAGGCGAGCAGGAGCGCATCGATGTTGTTCAGTTGCGAACCGGCGTAATGCAGACCTGCGCGATCGAAAGTGTCCATTGCCTGAATAATCCAGGCTTCCGCGGCGACCGGGTCGGCCTGGCGCAATACGTCGGGCGCTGTCGCCGCAAACTGATAGGCAAGTTCTCCACTGGTCCGCGCAATGACGTGGACCCAGTGCAGCGCGAAATCCTGCAGCTCACGCGTGAGTGGCGCGAGCCTCGCCGCGAGCGGTTGCGCCGTACGCCGCGACGACAGCACCGGGTCGAGCAATTCGTTGAGCTGCTTTGCAAGCTCGGCCGCGGAGTGCCGCTCGGCCGGTGCGCTCGCCGACGGCTGACTAGAAGAGGGAGTTGGCGAGTTCATTGACCGCGCGCAGCATGTCCGGATCGTCGGTCAGCGCGGCGGCAATGGCGCCGGTGCACGCGGCGCGCGCAGGAATGCCTTTGGCGATGAGCTTGCCCGCGTGCACCAGCAGGCGCGTCGAGGCGCCTTCATCGAGCCCGTTGCCCTTTAAATTGCGCGTCATTTCGGCCAAACGTATCAACTGCTCGGCGAGCGCCGGGTCAATGCCGGTTTCTGCGATGACAATTTTTTTCTCGAGTGCAGCGTTTGGATAGTTAAACTCAATAGCGACAAAGCGCTGGCGCGTGCTCTGCTTCAACTCTTTCAGCACGCTTTGATAACCGGGGTTATATGACATGGCCAGCAAAAACTCTTGCGGCGCATGCAGCAATTCACCGTGTTTTTCCATCGGCAGCATGCGGCGGTCGTCGGCCAGCGGGTGGATGACGACGGTGGTGTCTTTGCGCGCTTCTACGATTTCGTCAAGGTAGCAGATGCCGCCGCAGCGCACCGCTTGTGCAAGCGGGCCATCCACCCACACCGTTTCATTGTTCGTGATCAAATAGCGGCCGATCAAATCCGCGGCGGTCAAATCGTCGTGACATGACACAGTAACCAACGGACGTTTGAGACGCCATGCCATGTATTCAATGAAACGCGTTTTGCCGCACCCGGTAGGTCCTTTAAGCAGAACCGGGATTTGAGTTGCATAGGCCGCTGCAAACAAGCCGATTTCGCCGCCAATCGCCTCGTAGTAAGGCTCTTTCAAAATAACGCGCGCGGCCGTCTGCGATGCCTGCTCATGCAACGTGGCTGGTCTGCCGGCAGCAAGCTTACTCATCGGGCTGTGCGCAGACCTGGGCGCGGCAGCCGCAGGGGCTGTGTTTGCGGGTCGTCATAGTGTTGTCACAGGTTCTGTAACGATTACAGTCATTAAATGATTTTGGGTGGAAGTGCGCTTTATTTTCTGCGAAAAATGCGCCATGCGGGTGCCCGGTCAGCGCTTGACCTTAAACGGGAACTGCGCGAATTTCGAAATGCATCGTTGCAAGGTCGCCGAAGACATAAGTGGCGGGGGCGCTCACGCCGGCGACCGTGCCGGGGTCAATGCGCAAGGTTTCTTTTCCTTGGATGTTCTGGATACGTTCTATCACAGCGCGATGTTCATGGCCGTTGCAGACGAGATCAAAGTCACCGGTGAGTGCCATTGCTTTCGCGTAATGAGGGTAGTGAACGAGAAATATTTGCCTTTGTGCTAAACGCAATGTGGCATCGGGGCCGTAATAGTGCACTCTATTTCCCGGGTTTTGCGCGAACCGGCATAGATTGAAAACGTCGCCGGCGTTATTGCCATGGATCAGGTGGATAGGAAGCGCAAATTCATGGACGGCATGCAAAGTCGACGGCGCCACCAGATCGCCGCAATGCAAAATGGCTTCCGCTCCAAGTGCTTTCGCTTCCGCGACCGCTGCTGCGAATGGCTCACGATGGTCGTGACTGTCGGAGAGTATGCAAATTTTCAAAACAGAGTTTCCGCAAATGTGATTTTCGACCCTAGTTTCTCACAAACACTCGCTCGCGCCGGCATCAACGAGACGGGCTGCGCCGCCGTACGTTAGAAATTTTTTCTATGGCCGTATAACCATTTTCTTGACTTGAATTCTGCGCGACGGCGTAAAATCGGCGCGGTCTGAAGAGGGAAATTCCATCCTGGTGTTGAGGTTCAAAGCCATTTTCGTCGCGGCCGGCGTGCTGGCGCGATGACAGCGGCGTTGGCAGCCGTGAAATTCAAATCCGCGCAGCGGCGGCGAGTTAGATTGGGGGAGTAGTGTTTACAAACAATCCATTTGCAGCGTTGACCGATGGTCTGTCGCCTGCCGTCATGCAGACTTATGTCTCGCTCATGATCCTGCTGGTGGTGGCGGGAACATTGTTTGACGTCGTTCATAAGGGCAGTGCCAAGTATTTTTTCGATAACTGGCGCAAAACAAAAAATAACGGCGCCAGAGAAGTCGGCGGCGGCGAAATTGTGGCCATCGCGATTAAAACCGGTGTCGTTGATGTGCTTGCGTCCGGTGAGTTTTGCAACACGCGCCGCCGCATTGCGCATCTGCTGACCATGTACGGCTTTCTACTCTACCTCGCCACGACCGTGATCATGGTGTTCTGCTATCCGACCGCCGCCACCACGACGCCGTCAATTGTGCCGCAACTGTGGTGGCTCGGCGGCCTGATGGTCTGCCTCGGCGGATACTGGTTCTGGTTTTTCATACGCGTCGATGTGGCGGCAGAAGGCGGTACACCGTTTCGGCTGATGCGCGCGGATCTGTTCGTGCTCTCGCTGTTGAGTAGCGTCACCCTGGGCCTGATCTGGGCTTTCCTCCAGGCCAGGGGGATTGCGGGGGCTACGGTCGTCTTCGGCCTGTATATCATCGCGACGACGGTGCTGTTCGGTTCGGTGCCGTGGTCGAAGTTCGCGCATATGTTTTTCAAGCCCGCCGCGGCCTTCGAGAAAAGAGTATCCAAGGCCAATGGTACGGCAGAGAATTTGCCGACGCTGAGCCGTGACGATCCCGAACAACAGAAAAGTCACTCTATGGAACTGTTGCGAGACGCTCCGATGGACATGGGACTTGGCATCAAGCGCGAAGCACCCCGTCACTACTAGAAAACACCCGGCAAGTTCCAGCGGAACACATCAAGGAGTCGAGTTATGCCTACCTTCGTTTATATGACAAGGTGCGATGGATGCGGACATTGCGTCGACATCTGCCCGTCCGACATCAT
The DNA here is from genome assembly GCA_025360445.1 of Betaproteobacteria bacterium. Lineage (GTDB taxonomy): Bacteria > Pseudomonadota > Gammaproteobacteria > Burkholderiales > SG8-41 > PALSA-1004. The sequence continues at coordinate 1,212 of JANYCE010000212.1, read as the reverse complement.
GCACATCGACAAAGTCCATCGGCGCGCCTACAACATCGAGCCCAGCATGTGCTGGGAGTGCTATTCCTGCGTGAAGGCCTGCCCGCAAAACGCGATCGACGTGCGCGGATACGCCGACTTTGCCCCGCTCGGTCACAGCGTACGGGTGCAGCGCGACGAAGAGAAAGGCACGATCGCCTGGAAAATAAAATTTCGCAACGGTACGGAAAAGAATTTCCTGTCGCCCATTACTACCAAGCCTTGGGGGACGGCGATCCCCAAGCTCGCGGATGTTAGCGGGCCCAGTCAGGAGATGCGCGACAGCGAGCTGCTGTACAGCGAGCCAAAATTCATCCGTATGGATGACGGCGGTTTGCATACGCTTAAGTCCAATGGTCTCAAGATGAAGAAAGGCGTGGCTTACTAATGGCTTGCGAAACGATCGTCGAAGACGGCATCGATGTTCTGGTCGTCGGTGCAGGCCTTGGCGGCACGGGCGCCGCATGGGAGGCCAGGTTCTGGGGTCAGGACAAGAAGATTGTCATTGCCGAGAAGGCCAATATCGATCGCTCCGGTGCGGTCGCCCAGGGTCTGTACGCTATCAACTGCTATATGGGCACTCGCTGGGGCGAAAACAAACCGGAGGACCATGTCCGCTACGCCCGTACCGACCTGATGGGGATGGTGCGGGAAGACCTGCTGTTCGATATGGCCCGCCACGTTGACTCCACGGTGCATCAGTTTGAAGAGTGGGGCCTGCCCATCATGAAGGACCCGAAAACCGGCCGCTATCTGCGTGAAGGGCGATGGCAGATCATGATTCACGGCGAATCTTACAAGCCCATCGTGGCCGAGGCCGCCAAGAAATCGGCGGACAAGGTCTTCAACCGCATCTGCGTCACCCACCTGCTGATGGATGACAGTAAAGAGAACCGGGTTGCCGGTGCCGTTGGCTTCAACGTTCGCACGGGCAACTACCATGTCTTCAAGTCCAAGACCGTGATATGCGCCGCCGGCGGCGCCTCCAACATCTTTAAACCGCGTTCAGTGGGCGAAGGCGCCGGCCGCACTTGGTATGCGCCGTGGTCGTCGGCGTCTGCCTATGGCCTCATGATCAATGCCGGCGCCAAAATGACGCAGATGGAAAATCGCATCGTGCTGGCGCGTTTCAAGGACGGTTATGGCCCGGTCGGCGCCTACTTCCTGCACCTGAAGACCTATACGCAAAACGGT
>JANYCE010000175.1 GCA_025360445.1 Betaproteobacteria bacterium | reverse complement strand
GTCCAAAATGCTAGGCGAGCAGGTTGATGCGACCTTCGGCGTTTCGACCGAGCTTGGTGGCGGCAGTCTCGATACGGCGCTCGAAACACATTTGCTCGCGCGCCAGATCAAGTCCGAGTCGACCGCGCAAGATCATCCTGAGACTGCAGTTAGAGCGAAGCCCGGAGTTGAACTTCGTGTTCGCTGGCTTGCCGAGCGCGCGGCAAGCGGCCCCTATGCGCAAGCGCAAATTATTCGCCGGACCTTCGAGGCGAGCACCAAGACCGCTTTGGCAGAGAAATCGGCCAAGTTTACCGAGTCGTTCTACGCGTTGGAAGGCGGCTGGGTAGCCCTCTTTAAGAACGACGCAAAGATTTACGCTGGCGCGGTTGTCGCCAAGACGGCGAGTGAAGGCCCGACGGCATCTGGATCGGGTGGCAAAACCGTACCGAGCTATCTGACCTCTGACGAAAACGCGCAAATTAAAGCGACCGTTCTCAGTGGCGCGCTGTCGGGTGAAGGCAATATTAGCGGCGGGTTCGGCGCTATGGTCGGTTTGCGCTACCGGCTCTACGGCACGATCGCCGAGAGCGACAAGACGAGCGGCACTCTTAAAAAATCCGAGACGACCGTCGACGCAACACCGGACACCAGTTTCTGGTCGTTCGGTATGTCGTATACGAGTTTGCCATTGCGTGTCGATGCCGCTTACAGCAAGACCTTTTTGCAAAATGGCCCGTATTTTGTGAGTGGGAACACGCCAGCGACTGACGGCAAGAGCTACGCGCCGTTGTTTGGCCGGATCTCGGCATCGTATCTATTCTGAGCCTTGGCGTAGCGCCCACAAATTTTTGAGCTTCAAAGCCCGACATTCTGAACGAAGAGAAGAGTCTCGTCGAATTTTGCTCGTTCCGACTTGACCATGAGATGCTTCGCAGTGCTCAGGCTTTCAAATACATTTTCGCGAGCAAATAAAAGTTAAAAATATCATGATATTAGATTCATTCACCGCGCGGGCGTTGTCGCTTTCCGGCGGCCGAAGGATAATGAGCCAACGGAGGTGCCATGCTCGTCCCTGCAGTTATAGCCGCAGTTTTACTAGCCGAGGGCAAATACGGCGCGTTTTCCCCGTCCATGGCGACGGTGCAGACGCCACCGACGCAGGAGACGGTGCAGGAAGCCTTGAAACGTCTAATTCTTGAGCATGCCAATGCGCTAGAGGCTTGCGCTTCGATGCTCGACCGCAAGATCCCGCGCTGGCGTTACGAGGCGGTCGGCGGGACGATAACGGTTCTTCTAGGCCTCGACGCTCAAGGCAAACCGACCAAGGACATGCGCGTTGTTCGGCCCATTGTCGGCAACGCCAAAACCAATGAATGCATGCTGCGCACGATTCGCGGTGTTGCCTTTGGTGCTCGTGCGTGGCCACGCCCGCTCGGTTACGTTGTGGTTGTCGATACGCAGTGCGAGGCTCAGGAAGTCGGCAACGACTTCATCGACGTCACCTGCAAAGGTAAATACCGCGGTGTTTATGACGCCGATGCACCTAAGAAATAGGGTGACGCTTCGCGTGCGGATTGCGGGCTGAATGCAGCAATTCCTAATAGGCAAAGTCTGCTCGTGGACTTCGCTCAGTGTCGAGGCGTATCATTTTCCCAGGGACTATTAAAAATCCAGGGGGGACACGATGGAACGCCGGCGTTTTTTGTCGTATTTGTGCAGGGTGCCACTAGTTTCGTATGCGGCGGTTGCTTTGACTCGCTGTGGCCCCGAACCGGGCAAAAGTCGTCTGGCAGGTCGACCGACTGAGGGACCACCGGTCACGGCATTTCAAACTTTTGCTTACTACCAAGGCCTCGGCGAAACCGAGACCCGCGATCCCGAGCGCACCGACGGTACGGCCTACGATATGCCGTGCATTTCTGCGCTCGATATTGCTGCTGGTTTTGAGAAATCGTATGACTTCTGGCACGGACATAGCGGTAAGCTCCACCGCTTTACGGTAACGACTGATGACTTCAAGAAGCTTCAGTCGGGCCACAATGTTGAGGTATATACCTCGATTGTCGAGGATCACCGCCATTCGCTAGTGGTGTCGCCGACGCGGCGTTGCGAAAGCAAAGCTTGTTGAGCTGACCCCAAAGGCCCGGTTGTCCACTGGCGACAGGGCCTTTGCAATCCCGAGATGACGCCGCTACCAGCCGTGGTAAAGTGCCGTCATGCAAATACCCTATGACATGATCCAAGACGCTACGCTTCGCAATCTCATCGAAGAGTTTGTGACACGCGAAGGCACCAATTATGGCGACCGCGAATTTTCTCTTGAA
>JANYCE010000152.1 GCA_025360445.1 Betaproteobacteria bacterium | reverse complement strand
CGCGGCCGCGCCGCTGCCGGAGGAGGCGTAATTCAACTGACCGGGTTTTGATTTGGCCAGCGCTATCAACTCCTTTACGGATTTGACCGGCAACGATGGATGGACGACCAGGATATTCGGTTGCGACGCAACCAGGATGACTGGCGCGAAATCTTTGACCGGATCGAAATTAAGCTTCGTATACAGCGCGGCGTTGGTCGCCAGTATGCTGTTATTGCCCAGCAGCAGGGTGTAACCATCGCTGGCTGACTTGGCGACGAGTTCGGCGGCGATGTTGCCGCCCGCGCCGGCGCGATTATCGATCACCACCTGCTGACCCCATGCTTCGGCGAGCTTTTGTCCCAGCAGGCGCGCCACGATATCGCTCGGCCCGCCCGGCGTAAAGCCGACGACGAAGCGCACCGCTTTCTCCGGGTACTCGGCAAGTGCATTCGGCGCAGCCATCGCCAGCGGCAGACTGAGCGCCAATGAAATCATGCGCAGCGCGAAAAACCGGTTTAGTCTCATTAGATGCATTACGTCACCACCCCTGAAACAAATATTGCTTTTATGCTTTTGGCGAACATGCCGCCGTCACGAAGTGAAGTAATGCCCTTTTGCCCGCACACGTCACGAGCGCAACCATCAGACCACACTGTAACCGGTGAATGAGTACGGCCAGGCGCGGCACGTGTGCCCGTTCCGGCATAGCAGGAGTTTTGCGACGAAGATTTTAACATGTCGCATTGCCAACCTTTTCACCGCCGGCGGACACAGCTATCAAATGGAAATCGGGCGCCTTGCCACCTTCGGCAAGGTGCGTCGAGCGGGCTTCAACTTAGTAAAAATAAGGAAGCGCCTGGTCCGTTCACCTGCGCCAAATCTGTTGTAGTCTCCCTGTGCAGGCCCATATCAATATGGAGGTCAGGCTCGTGAAGACACCAAACTCGCTGTCGCTCGCATCCCGCATTTCCCATTTGGTCTACGCCCTCTTTCCCGTTGCTGCGTACGCGCAAACTGCGTCACCGCCACTTGCGCAACTCATGCCGCCCAAGTCCTTGCAAATTATTGTGGCCAATGCGGCCGGCGGCCCTGCCGACTTCATCGCACGCGTGCTATCGCCTAAACTCAGCGAAGCGCTGCGCCAGACTGTAATCGTCGACAATCGGCCAAGTGCCAACGGCGTTATTGCCGGCGAATATGTTGCGCGCGCAATTGCCGACGGTTCGGTGATCGCGGTGGGCAACAGCGGCACGCATGCGATTAATTACAGCCTGTATAAAAAACCGACTTACGATCCCGTGCGCGATTTTGCTGCAATTACCGAGATCGTCAATGGCAGCCTCGTCCTCGTCGCCCATCCTCGCGTGCCGGCCAATTCCGTACGCGAGCTAATCAATGAAGCGAAAAAAGCGCCGGGCAAATTCAACATCGCCGTTGCCGGCGCGACCGGTGAGGTAGCTGGCAATGCGTTCAAGCTCAAGGCCGGCATTAGTTTGAACAACGTGCCTTATAAGGGCGGCGCGCCCGCTGTATTCGCGGTGATCTCGGACGAATCGCAACTTTTACTGACGAATTTGTCGGGCGTCGCAACCCAGGTCGACGCCGGCAAGCTAAAAATTCTTGGCGTCACCGGCGCGCGGCGCGACACTCAGCTACCGAACGCGCCGACATTTGCTGAGAGCGGACTCGACGGCTACGAAGTCGAGATGTGGTACGGTTTATTTGCGCCGGCTAAAACACCTGCCGCCATCGTGCACGCATTACAGCGTGAAGTCGCACGCATAGTCGCCATGCCCGAAGTCCGTGAAAAATTTGGGGCGGGCGGCTATGAAATCGTGGCGACGACGCCCGAGCAATTTGCCGAGCGAGTAAAACGGGACACAGAAAAATACCGCAAAATAATTCTCGACTCCGGCATGCAGCAAGAATAAAAGCGTCGTTGCGACAAGCCTTAACGAATGGCGTGAATTCGCGCCGGAGGCGGCGTTTCGATCTCGTCCGGATCGTAGACCTTGTGCATTACTTTATTTTTGCCCAGCGCCTTCACACGCTGCATAAGCCGGTCACAAAAAGCAACTGCGTGATCGACTGAAGCGGGCACCCGCGTGAACACTCCGACACCCACGCTAAAGGTGATCGGCCAGTCATGCGCGGCCATGGCGTGATCGAGTTGTCCGGCTAATTTTTTTATGACTGCCAGGGCGTCGATTTCCGCCGTCTGTGGAAAGACCAGTGCAAACTCATCGCCGCCAAGACGCGCGACGATGTCGGTTTGCCGCAGGTTCGATTCAAGCGTCTGCGCGATAGTCCTCAGCACGCGGTCGCCTTCGCGATGGCCAAGTCCGTCGTTGATGATTTTGAAGTAATCGCAGCTGATATACGCCACCGCGAAAGGCGCGCGGCTGCGGCGGTGCCGCGCCAATTCGACCGCCAACTTTTCAAAAAAGCCCGTGCTGTTTGTGATGCCAGTCACAAAATCCACGCGCGCGGCAGATTGCGCTCTTGCGTAAAGACTTCTAACCATTGCGGTCAGGTACGCAATCAGCAGATAGGCAAACAAGCGGTTGCCGATACTGATGTAAAAATACGCTTCTTCAGAAAACGGGTTGCCGGTCAACCGACCGGTTTCGAGCTCGGAGAACATGGCCAGAAAAGCAAACAGTCCACCCCACCACACGCCGCAAAACCAACTGACAGCGAGGATAATCAGCGCATAAAAAGCACTGAGGCTTAACTCATAAGAGGTGAAATAGTCCGCGGCAACCACGAGCGCAAACGCGGTGAACGCGGGCAGCAGCACCGCCAGCCCTCCGGGCGCGCGGTCCGCAAATGGTATCGCCTCGTCGCGCATTGGCTGCCTTCCCTGGTTCAGCTCGCCGCCATGTTAGCCGAACGCCCGCTTCAGTGCTTGCGGAGGCAGCGCCAAAAAGAGTGCAGCCAGAGTGGATATCAGGCGCCGCCAGTGCCAGTGACGCTGGTGCCGCCGCACACGAAAAGCGCCTGACCGGTGACATAACCCGCTTCGCGGTCGAGAAAAAACATGACCGCGCGTGCGATATCGTCCGGCATGCCGACGCGTTTTACGAGTATGCCGTCGATAACAGTCTGGCGTTTGGCACTGCCCTCAGGATGGCCGCGATTGAAGAGATCGCTGGCGACCGGACCCGGAATGACCGTGTTAACGGTGACACCGTTGCCGCCGACTTCGC
>JANYCE010000148.1 GCA_025360445.1 Betaproteobacteria bacterium | reverse complement strand
ATGTCGAAGAAGGCCGGCTCGATGAAGTGTTCCGCGCCATCACGCTACCCGATACCGTCAAAGGAGCGCATTGATGAACGCGTGCAACAACATCGTCGCCATCATGAAACGCGAACTCGGCGGGTATTTCACTTCGCCGGTCGCTTACGTGTTTCTCGTTATCTTTTTACTGATGACCGGGTTTTTCACCTTCACCGTCGGCAATTTTTTCGAGCGCGGTGAAGCTTCGCTGGTATCGTTTTTCACCTGGCACCCGTGGTTGTACCTGTTTCTGGTACCGGCTGCCGGCATGCGCCTATGGTCCGAAGAGCGCCGCTTAGGCACGCTCGAACTGCTGCTGACGATGCCGATCACGACGTGGCAGGCGATCGTCGGGAAATTTCTCGCGTCGTGGGTGTTCCTGATCTTGGCGCTCGCATTGACGTTTCCCGTGTGGATTACGGTCAACTGGCTCGGTAATCCCGACAACGGCGTGATCTTCGCCGGTTATGTCGGCAGCGCGCTGCTGTCGGGCGCATATCTCGCGATCAGTTGTATGACCTCGGCGATGACGCGCAATCAGGTGATCAGTTTCATTGTGTCGGTGATGATCTGCCTCTTCCTGATTCTTGCGGGGTTCACGCCCGTAACCGATCTATTGGTGCGCTGGGCAAATCCCGCGTTCGTGCAGACCATTGCGTCATTCAGCGTGATGACCCACTTCGAAGGCTTTCAGCGCGGAGTGCTCGATTTGCGCGACGTCGTATTTTTCCTGTCCGTGATCGGATTTGCACTGTTTACGACGGGGGTCGTGATTCGCGGCCACCGTGCAGGCTGAGAGTAGGGATACGGGGCCATGAACAAAAGATATTTCGCGACATTGATCTATTCGGCCGGCGGCATCGCGGCGCTGGTGGCGATCCTGATCGCCGTCAACTTCCTGCTGGGCGCGTTCAATGCGCGCGTCGACCTGACTCAGGGCAGCCTTTACACGTTGTCGCCGGGCACCCAGCAGATTCTCGCCAAGCTCGACGCGCCCGTTAAAATCAGGCTGTATTTTTCCCAAGGCAGCAGTGTGGTGCCGGTCGGATTGAAGACGTTTGCCAAGCGCGTCGAAGACCTGCTAAGCGAATTCGAGCGCGCCGGCCGCGGCAAAGTCATCATCGAGAAATTAAATCCCGAACCCGATTCCGATGCCGAAGATTCTGCCGTGCTCGACGGCATCGAAGGCCAGCTCACTAACACGCAGGAGAAGTTCTACTTCGGTCTCGCGGTGAGTTTTCTTGACCAGAAAGCCGCGCTGCCGGTGCTCGCACCCGACCGCGAGCAACTGCTCGAATACGACATCACGCGCGCGATCACGCGTGTTGCGTCGCTGACCAAGCCGGTGGTCGGCATCATGAGCGGTCTGCCCGTTTTAGGGCGGCCTTTAAACCCGATGTCTAAACAGCAGCCAACTGAGCCATGGGCGCTCGCGACGGAGCTGCAAAATATTTTTACCGTCAAGAAAGTCGATCTCAAGGTCGAAAAAATTCCGGACGACATAAAGGTACTGCTGGTCATTCATCCGCGTGATATCTCCGAGACCACCGAATACGCGCTCGATCAGTTCATCCTTCGCGGCGGCAAGATGATCGCGTTTCTTGACTCGTACGCGTATTTCGATCAGCAACCCGATTTGCAAAATCCTTTCGGCGGCAACAACGCGGGTCAGTCGACTTTTTATCGATTGCTCAAGCACTGGGGCTATGGCATGGAAATGGGCAAGGTCGTGGCCGACCTCACGTTCGCGAGCGGCGCCGGCCCCCGCATCCTGCCGACGTTGCTGTCGTTAAACGGCGAAGCGCTCAATAAAGACGATGTCGTCGCCAGCCAGGTTGGCACTCTGCTTTTGCCGTTCGCCAGCACATTTACCGGCAAACCCGCGGACGGCCTGACGCAGACGCTGCTGGTGCAATCGTCGCCCAATGCCATGCTCGCCGATCTCATCATCGCAACGCTGTCAGGCGAGCCGTCCACGCGCGGCTTTCAGCCCGCTGGCTCCCCATATCCGCTTGCAATGCGCGTGACCGGCAAATTTAAAACCGCGTTTCCGGAAGGCAAACCCAAGCCTTACGAGCCGCCCTCTAAAGATCCGAAAAAAGCTGACGCCAAAGCGGATGAACCTAAAGCGGAAGCACAGTTGATGGAAGCGGCGCAGGAAAACTCAGTCGTGCTGATATCCGATGTCGACATGCTGACCGACGGCGCGGCAGTCGAAATCCAGGAAGTCTTCGGCCAGCGCCTGGTGGTGCCGCGTAATGGCAATCTCAACTTTGCGCAAAGCCTGGTAGAACAAGTCGCGGGCGATTTTGATTTGACGAAACTGCGCAGCCGTGCAGCTTTCACGCGGCCGCTCACAGTCATCCAGCAGATGGAGGCGCGCGCGCAGCAGAGCTACCTGGGCAAGATCAAGGAACTGGAAGACAATTTGCAACAGACTCAGGAAAAACTCACCGCCTTGCAGAAACAGCGCGCCGGCGCCCAGGCCGCGACCCTGTCGCCCGAGCAGCAGTCCGAGGTCGAGAACTTTAAGAAGAAAGCGATCGAGACGCGTCGTGACCTGAAAGAACTGCGCAAGAACCTGCGCGTCGAAAGCGAGTCGTTGCAGTTTTGGACCAAGGTTATCAATATCGGCGTGGTGCCGCTGCTTGTAGCGCTGCTCGGCGTGGGGCTCGCGATGGCTCGCCGTCGGAGGACAGTGCCGAAATGAACCGCAAAACCTTTTTAATCCTGATCGGCTTACTGGCGGTGTTAGGCGGCGCGGGCATGGCCCTGTTCTGGCAGGACCTCGGTGTGTGGCGCAGCACGGGTACCAAGATCGGTTCGAAGCCGTTTGAAAAACTGGCGACCGGCGAGGTCGCGCAGGTTCGTTTATACGACGGCCAGAACGAAACGACCCTCGTGTTGAAAGAGGGGCGCTGGACGGTCAGGCAACGCGGCGATTACAGCGCGAGCGTGCAGGAAATCGGCGACCTGCTGGTGAAATTGCCTGACCTAAAAGTAGTTCAAACGGAGAGCGTGGGCGCGAGCCTGCTGCCGCGCCTGAATCTCGTGGAGCCCGCCAAGGATGCAAAGGCCGAGGGCGCCGGCACCCAGCTTGAATTGAGCGACAAAAACGGCACACTGCTGGGCAGTCTGCTGCTCGGCAAGATTGTCGTTAAAAAAGAGCCAAGTCCGCTGCCGATACAGCAGGAAACGCCGGTCGGACGCTATGTGCTAAGCCCGGGCTCGCCAATCGTGCTTGTCATGTCGGACGCACTGAAAAACGCCAGCGCAAAACCGGAAGCGTGGCTCGCAAAGGATTTTTTCAAAGCTGAACGAATAAAATCGCTGGCGGCAAGCGGGGAAGGCGCGCAATGGAAGATAGCGCGCAAGGAAGAGTTCGATCAGTGGAAGTTCGCTGACGGTGCCGGTGAACTCGACCCGGGCAAAGCAGTTGCGGCCGTCAATGGGCTGGCCGCACTGACATTTAACGACGTTGCATTTGACGTAAAGCCCGACACGCTCGACAAGCCGCGAACCTTTGTTGCTGAGACATACGACAATCTCGTTTATACGATCAGGGTTGCGCCGAAGGCCGGCAGTGAATACTTCTACGTGACGGTGACGCTCAGCGGTGAAGCACCGCGCGCTCGCACGCCGGAAACCAACGAGAAGCCGGCTGATCTGGAACGCCTCGATAAACAATTTGCAGAGACACTCAAAAAACTTGACGACCGCGTCAAGTTCGAAAAAGGCTTGGCGGGTTGGGTTTATATGGTTTCCGCGAAGAACCTTGAGCCACTCTTAAAGACGCGTTCCGAACTCGTTGCTGCACCCAGACCAAAATAGAACTTCAGCGGCAAGTCGTTCACAGCAACACGTAAACCCGGGCAATCACGAGGCATAGCACCGCTCGGGTATACTGACCGGGTCCATCAATTCAGCAGCCATGCCATGACCCACGCCGTACATGATCTCGGCGGCCAACCGGCCGGCCCGATAGAATTCGCCGAACACGAGCGCACATTTTTTGATCAACGCGTCGATGCAATGATGCGAATTCTGGCACACCCCGAGCACGGCCACTACACCGTGGATGCAATGCGCCGCGCCGTCGAGTCACTGCCTGAGAATCAGTATTTCGAGCTCGGCTATTACGAACGTTGGGTGCGCGCAATCAAGCAACTGGTGGTCGAAAAAGGCCTCCTGTCCGAAGATGAGTTGAATTGCAAACTTGCTGCATTGAGATCGGAGCAACGACCGGCATGAAACCCGTATTTGTCACCGGCGACAAAGTCAAGGTGCGGGCAGCAGAGGTCGCGACCCACTGCCGTACGCCGCATTATCTGCGCGGTAAGCGCGGCATTGTCGCGCGTGTGTTCGGCGCTTATCCAAACCCGGAACAACTCGCTTATCACCGGCTTGGCGTGCCGTATCTACCGCTCTATCAGATCGAATTCGATTTTAAAGAAGTCTGGGGAAAGGCCGCGGGCGCTACGGTCATAACCGCCGACATATATCAACATTGGCTGGAGCGCGACAACTGATGTCCGGCGACCACCATCATCCACACGGCGATAAAGCGCACGATCACGATTCCCATGCGCCGGTCAGCGAAGCCCACGACATAAGCTCTGAATCGGCGCTGCTCGAGCGCGCGCTGCGCGAATTGCTAATTGAGAAGAATATTTTCACCGCTGGCGACCTGCGCCGCCAGATCGAGCTCACCGAATCGCGCACGCCCGAACTGGGCGCCAAAGTCGTCGCGCGTGCGTGGACCGATGCGCAATATAAAGCGCGATTGCTCGCCGATGCAAAACCGGCAATCGAAAATCTGCTTGGCATCGATCTGAACCTGACGCCGGAACTCACGGTGGTCGAAAATACGGCCGCGCGCCATCATGTGATCTGCTGCACCCTATGTTCATGCTATCCGCGCGCGGTGCTTGGAATTCCTCCCGCCTGGTACAAAAGCCCCGAGTATCGAGCGCGAGTGGTTCGCGAGCCGCGCGAGGTCCTCGCCGAATTTGGCACGCAGCTGCCTGATGACGTTGAAATCCGCGTGGTCGATTCGACCGCCGACATGCGCTACATGGTGTTGCCGCTGCGCCCGCGTGACACCGGGCATCTGAGCGAACAAGAGCTCATTGCGCTCATCACGCGCGATTCGATGATCGGCGTCAGCGTGCTTGCCGGTTCACAGTATTGACGTTTTGCTGCACGTTACGCACCGCCAAGGACAATCGTGAAATTTAAAGATATGCTGAAATCCCCGGTGTTTCCCGCCGGACACCGCTGGAATTTTGCGAAGCGCAAAAAAGGCTACGAGTCGGATATCACGGCGCTCGTGCGAACGATGCTCGAAGATGAGCGGATAGTCGCCGACCAGCGGTTTGCGTGGGAGCGCTGGCGCGCTGAAGATCGAGTAACCAAGAGGGTCTGAGGCGACGGCGACTCCGTTGCCAGCTCGCGAGAGCGAATTCTCGAATGCTCAAACTGGATATTTCCGCATTGCTGTATTACCGGGAGCGAGCGTCGTGAAAACTTTTTTGACTGCAACGCTGGCGGGCGCACTGCTCGTTTTCGCGGCGACTGTTTCCGCCCAGGCGTATCCCGTGCGGCCGATAAGATTTATCGTTCCGTTTGCACCGGGCGGCAGCACCGATACGCTGGCGCGTACGCTCAGTATCAAACTCGGCGAGGCGTTGGGCCAGCAGGTGGTCGTCGACAATCGCGCCGGAGGCAACGGCAATATCGGTACTGATCTCGTCGCGCATGCGGTGCCCGACGGCTATACGATATTGCTGGGCTATATCGCCAATCTCGCGATCGGTCCGAGCTTGTACGCGAAGCTGCCGTTCGACCCGGTCAAGGATTTTGCGCCGATCACGCAGCTCGCGGTCGCACCCAACATTGTCGTCGTCCACCCGTCGGTGCCGGTAAAAAACTTTCAGGAATTTATTGCGTACGCTCGAGCCAATCCAGCCAAAATTAATTTCGCCTCCGCGGCAATTGCGAGTCCAGGCCACTTATCCGGCGAGCTGCTGAATCTCGCGGCCGGGATTCACATGCAGCATGTGCCGTACAAAGGCAGTGGCCAGGCGGTGATCGATCTGGTCGGCGGCCAGGTGCAGGCGATGGTCAGCGGCATGTCGTCGGTGATGCCGCACATCAAGGCCGGCCGGTTGCGTCCACTCGCGGTGACCGGCGCGGCGCGCTCGCCGGCCCTGCCGGAATTGCCAACCATCGCGGAATCGGGTTTTCCGAAGTTCGAGGCGACCGCTTGGTACGGCGTACTTGCGCCGGCCGGAACGCCGCCGGCGATCGTCACGCGACTGCACGACGAAATTGTACGCGCACTGAAACTACCCGACGTTAAAGAGCGCCTCGAGTATGTCGGCTTTGAAATCGTCGGCAGCACGCCGGCTGCATTTGGCGCGTACATAAAATCCGAAATAAAAAAATGGGCGCCGGTGGTCAAGGCATCGGGCGCCAAACCCGAGGGATGATTATGCTTGCTGATGTTTCGAGTGTGCGGCTATTGCCGAATTACAAACAGGTGTTAGGCATTGCGTGCTGCGTGCTCGCTGCATCAGCGTCCGCGGTGCTTGCCCAGGCATATCCCGCGAAGCCCGTGCGCATGATCGCGGCGTCGTCGCCGGGCAGCGCGGTCGATATCGTCGCGCGTATCGTCGCGCAAAAGCTCGGCGAGCAGTTTGGTCAGCAGATCGTGATCGATAATCGCGCGGGCGCGGGCGGGAATCTCGGCGCCGAACTGGCGGCCAAAGCGGCGCCCGATGGATACACACTGTTTATGGGCACACCGGCGCATGCAATCAATACCGGGCTTTATCGCAAGCTCAACTACGATCTCACGCGCGACTTCACGCCGGTGAGCCAGGTGACGAGCGGACAATACGTCGTGATCGTGCACCCGTCATTGCCGGTGAAATCGATTAAGGAATTGATCGCGCTCGCGCGCGCCCAGCCCGGGCAGCTCAATTACGCGTCGGCCGGCAGTGGCAATGCCACGCATCTGGCGGGTGAGCTCTTCAGCAGCGCCACGCGTGTGAAGCTCGTACATGTGCCTTATAAGGGCAGCGGCCCCGCGCTGACCGACGTGATCGGCGGGCAAGTGCAGCTTATGTTCGGCAACCTCACCGCGGCGTTGCCGCAGGTCAAGACCGGCCGCGTGCGCGCGCTGGCTGTTACGGGAAGGAGTCGCGCGACCGCCGCGCCCGAACTGCCCACCATGGTTGAAGCCGGTGTGCCGGGCTATACGGTCACCTCGTGGTTCGGCGTGTTAGTGCCGGCGGCGACGCCGCGCGAACTCGTCATGCGCCTTAACGCGGATCTCGCCCGCACGATGAGCGCGCCGGACATTCGCGATCGTCTCGCCGGTGAAGGCGCAGAGCCAACCACGGGTACGCCCGAGCAGTTTGCGGCGTTTATTCGCGCCGAGATCGCGCAGTGGACCAAAGTCATCAAAGGCGCGGGCATCGTGCCCGAGTAAGTGGCGGCGCCCACCGCTGCATAGTTAATTTTTTTGCGCGAGCAATTTAGTGAACTTGGCAGGTCGGCGCAGAATCTTGGTCACTTCAATGCCGGCGCCGATCCGCCGCCTGACTCAGTCGCGTTTGCGCGCGACGTGATGGGTCACTGTTTCCAGCACACGCTCGCCAGTGTCTGTTTTAATTTCAGTACGCACCACCGCGATCGAGCGCCCCGCATGCACGACACGCGATTTCACCGTCAGTGCTTTGCCGTGGCCGGGGCTGATGTACCAAGCCGAGACGTTCGACAACATCATGGTCGCCGGCAGGGCTGCGCATGCGCAAGCCGCGGCCATGCCGAACGAGAGGCCGCCCTGCACGTGGCCCACGCGATTGCCCAGATGCGGCCCGAGGGCGACTCGCATCGTCGTTCCATTCGCGCTGTGCCTGGGTATGGCGCCCCAAAAATGTTGAATGAATGAAGCCTGCGCGGAAGATTTCGTCAGTGCCGATTCGCAGGCTTTTAAAATCGAGCGCTCGCGTGGATCGAGATCGTGTAACTCCAGCGCGTCCACCGGCGCCATTTCTTTTTGCCAGGGCAGGGCTGAGAGCGAGACGCCCGGCGGTGGGTTCAGCGTCACAAATTCTCCGCTGGCATAGCAGATCGGCTTGCCGCCGGCGAAGAGTGTCGCGTTCGTCAGCGATTGATTTAGCGCGGCGCCCGCGCCGAAGCCCAGCATCTTTGCCTCCGCACTTACTTCGCCGGTCGCGGGCTCGCCGGTGAATTGAATTTGCATATGGATGGTCGCGAGGCGCGCGCCCGGGGTGATCAGAAGCCTCGTCGCGGTGGCGAGTGCCGTATCGGCAAGGATCGCAATCGCGGCGACGTCCATTTCGCCGTTGGCATCGCGGCAATGCGGCCCGTTGGCGACCGAGACACGCGCAGCTTCATTACCGAGCTCATGCCAGCGGATGTCGAGAAAAAATCCCGGAAAATGCAAGCCGGGCCTGCGATTGCCGGCGATTCCGCGCAGAACTTGCGCGCGAATGGCTGCGGCCTCTGGATTTTGAATTAAATTCATGGCGCTTAGTCGAGGGTGAGTCCGAGTTTTGCATAAATCGGCCGGATCTGGGCGCGCAGCAACGGCAGCTGGCGCGCGATGATCGCCACCATCAGCATGCACAAACTGCCGCCGACTGTAAGCGTGATGGCCGCGCCGAAGCGGTCGGCAAACATGCCCGCCATCAGTGCGCCGAGCGGTGCGATGCCGAGGAAGGCGGCAGTATACAGACTCATTACCCGGCCGCGCTTTTCATCGTCGACGATAGTTTGCAAAATCATGTTGATCGAGACGGTGACGACCAGCATGCCGAATCCGATCACGCTCATCAGCACAACGGATGCGGGCAGCCACCGGGATAGCGATAGCGCGACGAGCGACGCGCCCACCATGAGCGCGGCAATCAGGATATAACGCAAAAGACCGCGCACGTTGCGCCGCAGACTCAAGAGCACGGTGCCGGCGACTGCGCCGAGGCCTGCCGCGCCGACCAGGAAACCCAATGTTTGCGCATCGCCACCAAAAAGCTCGTGCACCACCGCCGGCATCATCGTGCTATACGGGCCTGCGGTAAGTGCGACTGCCGCGAGGAGCAGCAAGAGCAGGCGAATTGGTAACACGCGCCATGCATAGGCGAACCCTTCACCGAGGCCCTGCCACATCGTGGGCTGAGAGTTGGCGCGCTGATGCGGCTTGACGCGGATGAACACAAAGGAAACGAGCACCGCAATATAGGTGAGCGCATTGATGAGAAAGCAGGTTGCTTCGTCGTAACGGCTAATCAGCACGCCGGCGATTACCGGTCCGATCAAGCGGCCGCAGTTGGCGACGAGAGACGTCGTCGCGACTGCATTCGACAAATCTTCTTTGCCGCCGACGAGTTCCAATAGATATGCGTGGCGCACCGGCAGTTCGACCGCCACACACGTGCCTAGAAAAGCAGTCAGCACGATGATGTGCCACACCTCGATCAATCCGCTGAAAGCCAATGCGGTAAGTGTGATTGCCTGCAACATCTCGAGAATCTGCGTGGCAAGCATCATGCGGTGCCGGTTGAAGCGGTCGGACCATAGCCCCGCGAAGGGTGCGAGCAGCAGCACGGGCAGATTGGCCGCAAAACCGAGTACGCCCAGCAGCGTCGCGCTCCCCGTCAGCCGATAGACCAGCCAGCCCACCGCTACCTGCTGAAGCCAGTAGCCGATCAGCGCGAAAATCTGGCCGCTCACGAACAGGGCGAAATTACGATGGCGGAGCGCGCGGGGCATAAAGAAGTCGGGCAATCAATCGGCAATAGGCACGGGCATAATAGCGATTTTCTCGGAGAGTTCTTATGAAGATCGCGGTCATCGATGACTATCAGGATGCATTTCGTCAACTCGCGGGCTTCGCGCGTCTTAAAGGCCATGAAGTCGTGGTATTTCATGACACCGAGAAAGACCCTGCCAGGCTGGCGGCCCGGTTGGCGGACGCCGATGCGGTATTGCTCACGCAGCAACGTTCGCCGTTTCCGCGCGCTGTTATTGAAAAACTGCCGAAGCTCAGGTTAATTGCGCAGACCGGCCGCAATACCAATCACATCGACGTTGCTGCGTGCACGGAAAAAGGCATTGTGGTTGCCGCTGCCGGCAGCGGGACACCGCATGCGACCGCCGAACTCGCGTGGGGACTGATTTTGGCAAGCCTTCGCCATATCCCGCATGAGGTCGAGCAGCTCAAGCAAGGCGTGTGGCAGACGACGGTAGGTACCGGACTTAATGGCAAGACGCTCGGCGTGTACGCGCCGGGCCGCATCGGCAGCTGTGTTGCCAAAGTCGGCAAGGCATTTGGCATGACTGTCACATGCTGGGGACGCGATGCGTCAAAAGCACAGGCGCGCGAAGCAGGTTATGGCGTGCCCGCGACGCGCGAGGAATTTTTTAGTAGCGCCGATGTGATCAGCGTGCACATTCCGCTTAACAAGGAAACCCGCGGCATCGTAACGGCGGCTGACCTCGCGTGCATGAAGCCAAGTGCATTGTTCGTGAATACGAGCCGCGCGCCGCTCGTCGCGGCAGGCGCGCTCGTTGAAGCGCTGAATAAAGGTCGCCCGGGTTTCGCCGCCGTCGACGTTTTTGAGGACGAGCCAATCATCGGCGGCGCGCATCCGCTACTCAAGATGTCGAACGTCGTCTGCACGCCGCACCTCGGGTACGTCGAGCAATCTACCTACGAGTCTTATTACGGCGCTGCGATCGACGGCATCATCGGTTTTGCCGAAGGCAGGCAAGTGAACGTGCTTAACCCCGAAGCGCTGGAGAAGAAGTGAGCGGAGGTTAACCTTGGGTCAGAGGCCAATCCGCCGCATTCATGGGTAGCCATCCCTCGCTTATCCAGGATTAACCCTTTTGTTCGCGGACGCCCGTTTATACCCCTGACATCGTTCGATGTTTAATACAGGGGTGTAGCCATGAAAAAAGCGCTGATTGCATGTGCACTGATGCTGATATTCTGCCGCGAGACGGCCGCGGTTGGAAATCTCGCCGATATAACGGTGTACGACCGGGCTGAAAACCGCAACCTGCCTGTGTTTTTACATGAAGGGCGTTACTACATCGCAGGCAAACCGGGCAACGAATACCAGGTCAACATCCGCAATAACCAGCCGGGCGAGATATTAAGTGTGATTGCCGTCGACGGCGTCAACGCAATCTCGGGAGAGACCGCCAACTGGAGCCAGACCGGGTACGTGTTACATCCGCATAGTTTGTTTGGTGTCAAAGGGTGGCGCAAGAATATGCAGCGCACCGCCGCATTTTTCTTCACGGAACTCGAGAACTCATACGCCGCACGCACCGGCCGGCCTGTTGATGTCGGCGTAATCGGTATCGCGGTATTCAGGAAAAAAACCGAGCCGCCGGTCGCCATCAGTCGCCACTTTGAACTGCGGCGTCAGGCAGCGAACGAGGGACCACCCGTAAGCGAAGCGCAAAACGCGGCCAAGGATGAGGTCGCGCAGAGTGCGCGCGACGATGCGATTGCACCGCGGGCTTCGGCCGTCGCGCCGGCGCCCGCACCGAAGAAGCTCGGCACCGGGCACGGCCAAAGCGAAGTATCAGTCGTGCGCTATGCCAATTTCGAGCGCGCGTCGAGCACTCCGGATGAAGTAATCACGATTTACTACGACAGCTATCGCAATCTTGTCGCGCAAGGCGTCATCCGCGATAACCCCAAACTCGCACGGCCCAATCCATTCCCCGGCCAGTTTGTCGCTGATCCGCGCTAAGCATGTCATGAAGCGGCCGGTCCGCCGGTTGCCCAAGTGCGGTTGCTTGCGCATACTGGCAACCCGGTATGCCGCCCAACCCGCCCCCGACCGACGAAGATCTAATGGAACGCTACCGCGACGGCGACGCCGCTGCGTTCGACGTACTTTACGGGCGTCATAAAGGCGGCGTCTTCCGGTATCTGGTGCGGCAGTGCGGCCAGCGTGCGACCGCCGAGGAATTGTTTCAGGACGTGTGGATGAACCTCATCCGGGCCCGCACGTCTTATATGGTGACGGCGAAATTCACGACTTATTTGTATCGCGTTGCACATAACCGTCTGATCGATTATTACCGGTCGCAAGCCGGCGCGGCGGTCACCTCATTCGATGAGGAAGGTGGTCCGCAACTCGACGAAGTGCCGGCCGCGCGCGCCGACGATCCGGCGGTCAGCGCGGACGTAAGACAGCAGGCGCGGCGTTTATTGCAGTTGATCGACGGTTTACCGGCGGCCCAGCGTGAAGCGTTCTTGCTGCAGCAGGAGTCGGACATGAGCATCGATGACATCGCATCGGCGACGGGCGTCAGCCGCGAAACGGCCAAGAGCCGTCTGCGCTATGCGGTTGCAAAGTTACGGGAAGGCTTGCAGCATCAGATCATGAACCATGAATGAAACTCCAGACAACGATTTCGCGCGCGATGCCAGGCTGGCTGCGATCTATCGCGCGTCGGCCGAGGACATGCCGCCGCCAGCACTCGACGCGGCGATTCTGGCGGCGGCGCGCCGCGAGGTTGGCTCACGTCCCCAACCGTCCGGCGTTTCGTTTGCGCGATCGTGGCGCGGCGCACTGTCGATTGCGGCAGTCGTCGTTTTGAGCGTGAGCCTGGTCACACTCATGCGAGAAGAGGCGCCCGAAGTTGTCTCGCCTGCCGGCGAGGCGGCGTTGCCGGCGGAGACTAAATCGAAGTCGTCGATCGCTGACAATGACGAGGCGGGCCGCGAGGCGCGCCGCGCACGTGAAAGAGAAACGCCTAAAAGTGTCGGTTTGAAGCCGTCGCATTCGATGCCGTCATCCGGTCTGCTTGTGCCGCACCAGGACTTCAGAGGGCAACTGGCGCAAAAATCGAAAGACTCATCGGCCAGCCGCGCCGAGCCCGCACCAGGCGACTCATTCAGTGCGATAAAGCGCCACGACGGATTTGTCGACGACGTGCGCTCACTTAGTAACCGTGCCGCGGAGTTAAAACCGCAACGCCCCGTGTCGAAATCAGATTTGCCGCAGGAATTGGCACACTCGCCCGCTGCAGGCGCGCCGAAGGCCGCCGCATCCGTTTCTGAAAGGCAGGCACCGGCGGCGGTCGTTGCCGGCGGTGTGGCTGAAAAAAACGCCACCGCCAAAACGGCGGCGCCGGAGGCATACCGTGAACCAGACGCCGCAGCGAGCGGCAGGAGCAGATATGATCTTGCCAGGCAATCCGCCGAACCGCGCGCCGCCGCATCGCGTGCGCCCGATATAGCGCCTCAACCAGTCGCGCCTGCTGCGCCGGTAGCGGCGAACAAGCTCGAGCGCATGGTTGATGCCACGCCTGAAAAATGGCTCGAACGCATTGAGGAATTGCGCAAGCAAGGTCGCCTCGACGAAGCGAGGGCGAGTTTGGTTGAGTTCAAAAAGCGTTACCCGGATTTCCGCCTGCCCGCATCGCTGGACGACAGTATCAGGTGAGCGCTGCTGGACCTGTCGTCGATCCGGAGCCTGTCATGCCGCCAGAGCCTGACCCTGACGCGTGCTGCCAGAGTGGGTGTGATCCGTGCGTGTATGACCTATATTCGCAAGCAGTGGACCGCTTTGAGCAAGCGCTCGCCGCGTGGAAATTGCGGCAGGCTATAATAATCTGATCACTAGAAGTGCCTATAACTCTTTGAAAAATAAAGTTTTTTAGGGTTGTTTGCGTAGGCTGCGCATTGTTCCAAATGCTGATGGGTAACGCACTTCAACAATTTACCCTATGCCTCTTATTAGCTGTATTGACATACCCCTTTATCGCCCTATAATCCCGCCTCCTCTCGCAACGCATCATGTTGCGTGCATCCCCCGGCGGCACAGCTTTTGATGTCCAAAATTGTTATTGCTTCTTGTCGGGGTGACTACTAGAATTGCCGAAAATTTTTAACGAAACCACAATCTGTTGTGGTTTGAAAGATTCGGAGGCAGGTGAGGAGCGCTGTTACCGCAGCAAGGTAACATTCGGCCGGCGGTGGTTTCGCCGGCGATTAACGAAAGGAGGTTTTGCGTCATGGCAAAATCACACCCCGCAAAAACCGATCGACAAGATGCGCCGCAGTTGTCCTTATGGGCGCGCAACACAGTAGCCGGCTTCACGCTGATTATTTGTCTGATTTCCCTAATTTCTATCCTGCAGGCCCGGCACGGCGTGAATTTTGGCAGCGCGCTCAACGATGGTCTTGCCGCATTGGACGTGGTGCAGCCGATTAACGCGGGGGAAAACGCCAAAGTAACCGCACTTGAAAGCCCTCACGCCGGAAAACACCGTGCAGTAGGCAGTTACCTGGCGCGGCGCTATCGAGTTTCCCTGGAGATGACGACGAGCGTTGTAGCCAAGGCGCATGCCATCGGCGCCGAGCTCAAGGTGGACCCCCTATTGATATTGGCGGTCATCTCCGTCGAATCGCGATTCAATCCCCACGCTGAAAGCGGCATGGGAGCCAAAGGCCTCATGCAGATCATCCCGCGTTACCACCCGGATAAGTTCGGTCCGCTCGGCGGCGAAAAAGTAGCGTTCGATCCGCAAGCGAATATCGCGATCGGCGCCAAGATACTAAAAGAATATATACGTCGCACGGGCGATGTTGTCGATGCGCTCCAGCTCTATGTCGGCGCCGCGTCTGACGATAGCGAAAATGGCTATGCGAGCAAAGTCCTGGCAGAGCGCGAGCGGCTCAGTCAGGTATTGCGGCAATTCGAAAACCAGCGCCGCACCACGCTAAAGCTGCCGCCTATCGGCTCGCTTGCCGCATCGATTTAAGCGCGCGAACGCTGATAGCGTCCACCGCTTTGTCATTGATCCTGTTTGTGCTTTTGCGGCGGAATCGAGTAGGTGCAGGTCACATGCGCGACCGGTTCCGTCTCACCATCGGAATATAGAGTGACCTCCCCAACCGCCAGACGCTTGCCGACTTTTAGTAATTTAGCGTCGGCATAAACATCTTTTTGCGCCGGCTTGCGTAGAAAATTAATGTTTAAATTGGTTGTGACGGCAAGCGGAACCAGGCCGATCTCGCCGAGCAACGCTGCATACATGGCCACGTCGGCGAGCGCCATTAAGGTCGGGCCAGACACTGTATCGCCAGGACGCAGGTGTTTTTGTGCAACCTGGAAACGGGCGCGCGCGGATTTGTCACCGAGACTCTCAATCCTGACATGGCCATCGTGATCCAGTTGATAGTCATGCAGCAAGTCCTGCACTTGCCGTGCGGTAATTTTTTCCATCAGCATTGCAGCGCGAGCAGCCGATGGCGGGTTGGCGGCGATCGACGGGCGCTGTGATAGAGTCGCTTTATACAGCGCCTGGAGGAGACGATCATGTCAGAGCAAAACGTACCAAAAGATTGGTTCGAGCTCATGCAGAAAATGTGGAACCCCGCATCGTTTCCGATGCCCGGCATGGTGACGCCGACGGTGAACCTCGAAGAAATCGACAAGAAAATCTCTGAATTAAAAACGGTTGAGAACTGGTTGACGATGAGCGCAGGCTTTGTGCAGATGACCATCAAGACGCTGCAAATGCAGAAATCTGCGCTCGAAACCCTTCAAGCCGCCGGCGACGCCGCGGCTAAATCGGTCAATCCTAAACCCCCCAGGTCGAAGTAGCTAAACCGGCAGTCGCGCGCGGCCTATGCCGGAGACGTCGCCGGATCGAAATAAGGCTTATCACCTTTAATTTGCGTGCGGTGCATCAGTCGGCGCGATGCCGGATCAAACGCGTCGCGGCGATGCATTGCGCATCGGTTATCCCACATCACGAGGTCGCCGACCTTCCACACCTGATACCACGCAAAGCGCTCCTGCGATGCGTGGGCCCACAATTCATTCAGCAGGTCTTCGCTCTCAGCGAGCGGCAGGCCGATGATGTAGGCGTTGCGGCGGCGGCCCAAATACAGCGCGTTGCGCCGCGTCACCGGATGGGTGCGGATGAGCGGATGAATAGCGCCCGGTGCCTCGCGTGGATCGCTAATCTCATTGAATCCTTTGCGTAGCTCGCCCGCGCTGTTGCGGCTCGAGTCATGCCGGCATTGCAGCGTTGAGATCCGGCGCTTTAGTGCAGCCGGCAGCGTGTCGTACGCTTCATACATATTAGAAAAACCGGTATTGCCGCCCGCAGGCGGCACCTCGATCGCATAGAGCAGGCTGCCAATCGGCGTGCGGTCGTTATACGACATGTCGGTATGCCATTCGGCCTCATAGTGACCCAGGTTGCCGATCGATTTGCCGTCAACCTTAATGTTCGACATCACGGTGATTTCAGGAAATGGATCTTCAACGAGTTGCCCCGCATGTATCGGCGCCTTGTCGAGTTCGCCGAATTTGCGCGCGAAATCAAGAAAACGCGGATCGTCGAGATGCTGGCCGCGAAATCGCAATATAAGATGTTGGTGCCAGCTATTCTCTATAAGTTTGAAGGTCGCCGCATCGATGGGTCGCGACAGGTCGACGCCGCTGACGTCGGCGGCGAGACTGGTGCCGGTTGGCGTGACTGTAATGCGGTTGGCAGTTGGCAGATCCATGGTTTCTCCTCGACTTAACCGACAATTTTGTTGCGTAACATACCTAAGCCTCGAATTTCGGTTTCGAGCATGTCGCCCGCTTGCATAAATTCAGGCGGGGTGCGGGCGTGTCCCACACCGGCTGGGGTGCCGGTGCAAATGATATCGCCCGGTTCCAGCGTGAGCCCCGCCGATAACTCGGCGATGATGCGCGGGATCTTGAAATACATCTGACGCGTATTTGACTGCTGTTTGGTCACGCCGTTCACGCGGCAAGTGATATCGAGTTCCTGCGGATTAACGATTTCGTCGGCGGTCGCGATCCATGGCCCCATCGGGCAATGCCCGTCCAGGCTTTTGCCTTTAAACCATTGCTGGCCGTGCTGACGCTGGACGTCGCGCGCCGACACGTCATTGACGACTGTGTAGCCGAAGATATGCGACATCGCGTCGGCCTCCTTGATATTGATGCCGCCCTTGCCGATGATGATGCCGAGTTCCACTTCCCAATCGAGTTTTTCAGTTACACCCGCGTGCGCCGGCACATCCGCATAAGGACCGTTTACAGCGGTTGACGCCTTGCTGAAAAAGGCTGGATGCGCGGGCATTTCCTGCACATGCGGACGGGCTTTCGCGCCTTCTTCAAAATGTTCAAGATAGTTCCAGCCGACGCAGAACACGTTTTTGCGCGGACGTGGAATTGGCGCAAGCAAAATGACCTTGTCGAGCGGCATCGAGGCCGCGGTGGCGGCGACTTCGCGAATCCACTTCAAGGCCGCATCGCCTCCGGCAATTAGCGACAGCATATTGCCGCCATCGAACGGCGGCTCGCTGCCGGCATTTTTAAGATCGATAACTACTTTGTCGTCACGTACGAGACCCAGGTGTTGCGGCCCGTTGGCGCGCGGCGTGAATGTGACTATTCGCATCGGCCTGCCCTTAAAAGTTAAAAGTGATCCGGCGTGCTTTTGAGTCGTTCCATCGAATGAACGAGCTCGGCGCAGATTCCCGGCTCCCACGCTGAATGTCCCGCGTCCGTTACAATGATGTAATCCGCTTCCGGCCAGGCGAGATGCAAGTCATGCGCACTCACGATGGGGCAAACAGCATCGTATCGCCCCTGCACGATGACGCCGGGGATATGCCTTATTTTGCCGATGTTTTCAAGCAGCGAATTCGGCGGCAGGAAAATATCGTGGCGGAAGTAATGCGCCTCCAGGCGGGCGAGCCCCAACGCAACGACGTCGCTTGCGAAGTGGGCGACCGTGTCGGGACTCGGCAACAGCGTGGAGCACGAACCTTCAAACATGCCCCATGCCCGTGCTGCAGGCAGGTGGATCGCAGGATCCGGATCCATCAATTGCTTGCAGTAGCCATTGAGTACATCGTGGCGCTCGCCGGGCGGCAGGAGCGCGGTGAATTTCTGCCACGCCTCCGGAAAAATGTTTCGCAATCCGTACAGAAACCATTCAATTTCACTTCGCCGGCACAAAAATATGCCGCGCAAGATAAAGGCAAGACAGCGTTCGGGATGGGTTTCGCCATAAGCCAGCGCGAGCGTCGAGCCCCATGAGCCACCAAACACCATCCACTGTTCGATGTAGAGATGTTGCCGCAGTCGCTCCATATCGGCGATCAGCAGCGGCGTCGTGTTATGGCGCACTTCTCCGAGCGGCGATGAGCGGCCGGCGCCGCGTTGATCGAAAATAACGATTCGGTAATGCGCGGGATCGAAAAACCGCCGGTGATTGGGCGCGCTGCCCGCGCCGGGCCCGCCATGCAGGAAGACTACCGGCACGCCACGCGGATTGCCCGATTCTTCCCAATACATCGTGTGCATGTGATCGAGCGCGAGACGGCCGGCGTTAAACGGTTCAAGCGGCGGATATAACCCGGTACGAAGGCGGTTCGGAAGATCCATGATTGACGAAGCGATATTTTTTTTAAACTGCAGAGGCGTAAAAATAGCATAAAGCACGCCGCGCCGCGATGGCATGCGTCATGCAGGCGTCTCGCGCGCCGAAGTCGGCGGCACGCTGGGTTATAATCACACCCCAAGTAGAAGCCGGTTGCCATGGACGATCAACTCCGAAAAAGCGCGCTCGACTACCACCGTTTTCCCACGCCCGGCAAGATCGCGGTAACGCCGACCAAGGGGCTGCTTAATCAGCACGATCTGTCACTTGCCTATACGCCGGGGGTGGCCGCGGCATGTGAGTTGATCGTGGCGGACCCGGCCGAAGCGCGCAACATGACGGCGCGCGGCAATCTGGTCGGCGTCATTACGAACGGTACGGCCGTGCTGGGCCTCGGCAATATCGGACCGCTTGCCGCCAAGCCGGTAATGGAAGGCAAGGCGGTGCTGTTCAAGAAGTTCGCGGGCATCGACGTGTTCGACATTGAAATTAACGAGCGCGACCCCGACAAACTCGTCGACATTATCGCGAGCCTTGAGCCGACCTTCGGCGGCATCAATCTTGAAGACATCAAGGCGCCCGAATGTTTCATTGTCGAGCGCAAGTTGCGAGAACGCTGCCGCATTCCGGTTTTTCATGACGATCAGCACGGCACCGCTATCACCGTTTGCGCCGCTTTTATTAATGGTCTCAAAGTCGTCGGCAAGGACATCGCCGACATCAAGCTCGTAGTATCCGGCGCCGGCGCGGCCGCGCTCGCGTGCCTTGACCTGCTCGTCAAGCTCGGCCTGCCAAAGCATCACATTGTAGTCACCGACATCAAAGGGGTCGTCTATCTGGGGCGCAAAGAGGAGATGGATCCCGACAAGGCTCAATACGCAATCGAAACGAAGGCGCGTACGCTGGGCGAGGTGATTGCCGGCGCCGACGTTTTTTTGGGTTTGTCGGCGGGTGGTGTACTAAAGCCTGAAATGGTGGCCACGATGTCGGATCGGCCGTTGATTCTCGCGCTGGCGAATCCGGAGCCCGAGATCCTGCCTGCGCTCGCGAAACAGGCGAAGCCCGATGTGGTGATGGCGACCGGCCGCTCCGATTATCCGAACCAGGTCAACAACGTGTTGTGTTTTCCATTTGTGTTTCGCGGC
>JANYCE010000320.1 GCA_025360445.1 Betaproteobacteria bacterium | reverse complement strand
GGTTTTGTCGATGTCGCGCGCACCACGAGTTTCCAGTTGTTCGAGGACTCCAGCACGCTGGTTTATAAAGGGCGCCCGATCAGTCTTAATCTGAGCGCACGCAAGCCAGCCCCGGCCTGAAGTGCCGGTTATTTCGTGGACGTCATGCGACAGGCTGACGCTCGCACCAGGCATGCCACACAGTACGGAGATGCCCTTCGAGCTTGCGCGTAAATCCTGCATGGTCGAGAAGCGGTGAAACGCGCAAACGAGGCCGCAACTCCGCGCGCAATGCCCGGCGCAAATCTTCGTTGTGCGCGAGGTCAATGGCGATGCGCACGTAATTTTCATGGTCGCGCGCAATAAATCGGTCGAGACCCGCAGATTTCAAGAGCGTTGCGCCGACACGCGACATGTGCACTTCACCCATGCACGTCACGACGGGCACGCCCATCCACAAGGCCTCGCAGGTGGTCGTCGTGCCGTTATACGGAAATGTGTCGAGCGCAATATCAATCTCGCCGTACGCATCGAGATGTTGGCCACGAGCGTCGATCCAACCGCGCAGCTCGATGCGCGCGGGGTCGATACCCGCACGCTCGAAACTGTCGAACACGCGGTCAGCCGTATCGGGAAAATTAAGCGGCGACGATTTCATCACGAGACGCGAACCCGGCACGCCGACGAGTATCTCAGCCCACAACGCGATGAGTTGCGCATTGACCTTGGCAATATTATTGAACGATGAAAATACCACCGCGCCGCCTGCTGGCCTCACCGCGACGCAAGGTGCATCCGCGGGCGGCTCATAACACACGAAGCAATCGTCTATGCGCAGCAGCGTTTCGGTGTTGGTCGCCGCCGCCGATGCCGGGTCCGCGGTATTGTCGCTGATTCGAAAATCGATCGCTGCTAGACCGGTCGTGTCGGGGTAGCCAAGCCAGGTGAGCTGTACGGGCGCAGGCCGGCGGGCGAACACACCAAGCCGGTTGCCTTTGGAATGACCTGCGAGATCGACCAGGATGTCGATGCAGTCGTCGCGCACCATCTGCGCGAGCGCTGCGTCGTCGACGGCCGCCGCGTCGTGCCAGCCATTGGCATGGCCGCGAATGCGGTTTGTTACCTCATCGGCTAGCGGGTGCGTGTAATAACAAAACACTTTGAAGTCGCTCTTATCGTGACAGCGAATCACGGGCTCGATGAAGTAGCCGACCGAATGCCGTGACAAATTCGGCGACACATAACCAATGCGTAGCGGGCGTTCGGGACCGGATTTTTGCGAGTGTGACTCAGGCGCCGGCGGCCAGGCGTTCTCCATCATGCGGCCATAGCGCTGATGCAGTTCGAACATTGATTTCGCATCGACCGGTGACAGATAGTGGCGATAAAACAGAATTGCCGAAAAAATCGAGATCGAACGCGGCGCCAGTTTTAACGCCCGCTGATAGGCATCAACCGCCGCGCTAATCGACCACAGATCCACCAGAACCGAGGCAGCGCCAAGGCAGGCGTCGAGCGACTGTGGATGCGTCTGCGTGCATGCGTTAAAGAGTTCTAGCGCCTCTTGCAACCGCCCAGCTTTAACGGCTTTGTTGGCGCGCTCCAGCAGCTCTAGGCAATGAGCGCCGCTATCTTTGCCATCAGCACCCGCCGCCGCTGCGTTGTCCAGGGTGGCGTTGGTGGCGTCTGCTGCGTGCAGCGCGTCAGTGCCTGGGCGAAATATACTGCGCACGAGCTTTGTCAGCACGCTCACTCCGGCAACTCGACGTAGCGGATCTCCAGAATTTCGAGTTCATCAACGCCGGCTGGCGTCCTTAACGTCACCACATCGCCTGCGCGCCCCTTGGTCAGCGCGCGCGCAACGGGCGAGACCCAACTGATGCGATTGCGTGGCGGATCGACTTCGTCCTGGCCGACGATGCTGATCGTGCGCTCGACATCTTTGCTGTCAGAGTAAGTGACCGTCGCGCCGAAAAACACTTGCTCAACGCCGGGCCGTGCGGGATTGATCACTTCGGCTATCTCAAGCCG
>JANYCE010000117.1 GCA_025360445.1 Betaproteobacteria bacterium | reverse complement strand
GGCAAAGAGATAGTCGGCTACCTGCGCTTGCCGCCAAATGTGCGGCCGGCGCCGTTGTTGATCGGCATCAGCGGGCTTGATACCCGCAAGGAAGACGTTGCCGCCACGAGCGACACGCTGATCAAGCGCGGCATCGCAGTGTTGGCACTCGACATGCCCGGCACCGGGCAGGCCCCGCTCAAGGTCGATGTCGGCGCCGAACGCATGTATTCGCGCGTGCTCGACTATTTGCAGGCGCGCAGCGATGTCGACGCAAAACGCATCGTAGTGCGCGGCCAAAGCTGGAGCGGCTATTGGGCAGCCAAGCTTGCTTACACCGAGCGCGAGCGCCTGCGCGGTGCGGTCGTACATGGCGTTGGCATCCATGGTTACTTTCAGCCTGAATTTCAAAAGAAAGGGCTGACTACGCGCGAGTATCTGTTTGATCTGCTGCCGGCGCGTTCGGCAGTGTATGAAGTAAAAACGCTCGACGAATTTTTAGCTTACGGGCCGCGCCTGTCGCTGCTCGACGGCGGTTTTCTCGATAAGCCGTCGGCGCCGATGCTGCTGGTCAATGGGGAAAAGGATACGCAGCAGCCGATTGCGGATTTATACCTGATGATGAAACACGGCGACCCGAAGGATGCATGGGTCAATCCGGCCGGTGGCCACATGGGCCGTTCGGAGCAATGGCCGCAGCGCATGATCCTCGACCGCGTCGTGCTGCCGTGGATTGAGCGCGCGCTCGCATCTCCCGCGCAGAAATGATAAGGCCCAACTGTTTAGAAACAGAGAACACACACAACACAGAGAGCGCAGTATAGATATCAACCGCTTGCTCTGATTTGGGTTTCCTCTGTGCTCTCTGTGGCAAAAAATGTTTTAAATCTTAAATTAGGAATCGACATGGCAACTGCAAACATGAAGCAACACAAACTCGGCTGGATCGGCATCGGCCGCATGGGATACGCAATGGCGCAGCGGCTCGCGCAGTCAGGTTGTGATATCAAGGTATGGAACCGAACGCAGTCGAAAGCCGAGCCGCTCAAGGAATACGGCGCCAAAGTGGTTGCCACGCTGCCCGATCTTGCCGGTTGCGATATTGTGTTCACGATGGTGTCGACGGGCACGGACGTCAAAGAAGTTTTGTTCGGCGCCAACGGCGTGATGGCGAAAGGCCAAAAGCCAAAAATTGTGGTCGACAGCACGTCGATCTCACTCGAAGAATCAGCCGAAATCCGCGAGAAGCTTGCGAAGGAAGGAATCAAATTTCTGGCGGCACCGGTATCGGGCAACGCTAAGGTAATCAAGGCGGGCAAGTTGACAGTCGTCGCGTCAGGTCCGAAGGATGCGTTTGACGCGGTCGCGCCCTACCTGGAGGCGATCGGGCAGGGTGTCAGCTATGTGGGCGAAGGCGAGTTGTCGCGCATTGCCAAGATCTGCCATAACGTGATGCTTGGCGTAGTTATTCAGAATCTGTGCGAAGTCACCGTACTCGCCGAGAAGGCCGGCATGCAGCGTCATGCGTTTCTCGACTTTCTAAACAAGAGTGTGATGGGCTCGATGTTCACGCGCTACAAAACGCCGGCGCTGTCGAACCTCGATTTTCACGTGACGTTTACGCCGGAGCTGCTGAGGAAGGATATCGACCTCGGCCTGAATGCGGGAAAAACGTACGGCGTGCCAATGCCATTAACCTCGCTCACGCGCGACCTCGTCCAGACGCTGATCGGCCACGGCTACGACCAGGATTTTTCGCAACTGCTGTTGCTGCAGGCTGAAGCGTCCGGGCTCGAGTTGAAGTCGGAAAACGTGCAATTGGACGACGGGCTTTCGAAGTAATAAGGGCACCAGGAGAAGCGCAGATGAAATGCCGGCGATTAGGCAGGGCGGGGCCGGAGGTCTCGGCAATCGGTCTGGGCCGCGGCAGTCAGGCGGTCAAGTTCGGCGAACCGATCGAGAAAGAGTTTAACGAGACGATCCGGCGCGCGATCGACGCGGGTATCACGTTGTTCGATAGCTCGGACTTGTACTGGAATTCGCGGCACGAGGTGCTGCTCGGACGCGCAATACAGGGTCGCCGCCACAAGGTGCTAATCACTACCAAGTTCGGCAACATCGATTTGCCAGATGGCAAAAAGGGAACCAACGGCCGGCCCGAATATGTGTACTCGTCGTGCGATGCAAGCCTGCAACGGCTCGGTCTTGACTGCATCGATATTTACTTCATGCATCGTGTCGATCCGGGCACGCCGATAGAAGACACCGTTGGCGCGATGTCGCGCCTGGTCGAACAAGGCAAGGTTCGCTACATCGGCCTCTGCGAGGCGGGCGCGCAGACCTTACGGCGCGCGCACAAGGTCCATCCGCTGGCTGCGCTGCAGACGGAGTATTCGTTGTGGGCGCGCGATTGCGAAGCGGAAATCCTGCCGGCGTGCCGCGAGCTTGGCATTGCTTACATGGCGTATGCGCCGCTTGGCCGCGGGCTGTTGACGGGCGCGATCAAGACCGTTGCCGATCTCCCGGAAAGCGACCGGCGCCGCAGGCATCCGCGGTTTCAGCCGGAGAATCTCGAGCGCAATGCGCAGCTCGTTGCCCAATTGACGACAATCGCCGCGAAAAATCATGTTGCACCGGCGCAATTAGCACTCGCGTGGCTGCTGGCGCAGGGCGCCGACATAGTGCCGATACCGGGCACTAATCACGTGGGCAATCTCAATCTCAACATGGCGGCCGTCGATATCGAACTGTCACAGGCGGACTTGTCCGAGCTAAATCGGATTTTTGCGCCGGGCGCGGGTGCGGGCCTGCGCTATTCCGCTACAGCGTTACAGGGGCTCGGAATTTGAAGAAGGGTTAATTGCGCTTCCCCAGGCGGGCTTTGTTTGGCGATTGACCCAGCACGTAACGGCACCGGACATAAACACATGCTTAAGAATTGTTGATAAACTTTTTCGATCGGTAAGAATATGGCAAAACTTAAACGTCCTCCGCGCAAATCCGTGCGCAACGCGCATCTGCGCAATCATCCAGAGCAGCGCCGCGCGCGCAAACCGGCCGCGGAGGAGTTTTTGTCGCTGCAGGAAATTGTGCTCGCAGCCAAACGCAATCTCTCCGCCGACTTGTGGAATCATCTCGCGGGCGGCGCCGATTCGGAAACCACCTTGAAGCGCAACCGCCAGGCGCTGGATAGTCTCGCATTGCGCCAGCGCGTGCTGGTCGACGTGCGCAACATCGATATCACCGCGACGCTGCTCGGCCAAACACTGTCGAGCCCCGTGTTTTTAGCGCCGGTCGGCGGCCTCGTCGGCTTCATCAATCCGCAGGAGGGCGCGGTACCGGTGGCGCGCGCCGCGGTTGCACACGGCACGACAGCCTTCATCAGCACGGCGGCCACGCCGGGTTTTGAGGCGGCAGCAGCCGCGGTCGCTGAACCGCTTATTTTTCAACTCTACGTGAGGGCCGACCGCAAATGGGTCGAGGACATTCTTGATCGCGTTAAAGAGGCGGGCTACCGCGCGCTGTGTGTCTGCGTTGACAGAAACTATTACGGTCGCCGCGAGCGTGACATTATCAGCCGCGCCAGCGTGCGCGAAGGCTTCGGTGACCCGTCGTTCCAGATGGGCTTGCAGTGGAGCGATCTGGTCTGGATGAAAGACCGTATCAAGCTGCCGTTGATCGTCAAAGGGGTCGCCACTGCCGAAGACGCCCGCCTTTCAGTTGAACACGGTGCCGACGTCGTTTATGTTTCTAACCACGGCGGCCGCCAACTCGATCATGCGCAAAGCACGATCGAAGTGCTGCCTGAAGTCGTCGCGGCGGTCGACGGGCGTGCTGAGATTTTGTGGGACGGCGGCGTGCAGCGCGGCACCGACGTCATCAAGGCGCTTGCTCTCGGGGCGCATGCCGTCGGCGTTGGAAAATTGCTCGGCTGGTCACTCGCCGCTGGCGGCGAGGCAGGCGTAAAACGCATGCTTGAGCTGATGGACATCGAAATACGCACTGCGATGGGGTTGATGGGTGTAACTTCGCTCGCGCAATTGAATCCATCGTGGGTGCGCCCCTCGGTTCCGGTTGGCTCGTCCGGTGTAACGAGCGCCTATCCAATATTTGAAGAGAAAAATAAACGATGAGTAAAACAAATAGTTTGGCATTGGAGCCGCGTCTGGCGGCAATTATGGCGCAGGAATATCCGCGTTTTTCCGACGCTGAGTACGCGCGGCGTCATCAGGCACTCGGCGACGTAATGCAGAAAGCCGGCGTCGATCATCTGCTGGTGGTGACCGACCATCGCGTCGGTAATGCGCCGCAATGGGTGACGTCGTGGCCGGGCACGGTCGAGGCCTATGTGGTGTTCAAGCCCGGCGTAAAAATGACCATGTTCATGGAGTGGTACAACCATTTTCCGCTTGGCAAAAAGATCGCGCATGATGTTGATGTGCAATGGGGCGAGCATCGCGGCATTCAGAAAACCATAGAAGAGCTCAAGCGGCGCGGTGCGAAACGTGTCGGCGTGATGGGCCCTCTGGTCGTATCCAAGTGGCGCATGCTCGAGGAGCATTTTGAGATGGTGGGACTCGACACCGAATACATCCGGTTGCGCACCATCAAATCTGAGGAAGAGATCGACTGGCTGCGGATAGGCGCGGCGTTGTCGGACGCGGGGCTCGCAGCACTCGTCAACGAGACGCGCGTCGGCATGACGGAGCGCGAAGTCGGCAACCTGATCGAACGCGCATGGGTCGGGCACGGCGGCACCACGATGATCCACTACATCGGCCGCACGTCGATGGCGAACCCGCATATTTTTGTGCCGCCGCAGCATCATTCGCCACGCAAAATCGAAAAAGGTGACGTGATTTTTTGCGAGCTGTCCGCGTTCTGGTGGGATTACGCGGGCCAGGTGCTGCGCACGATGACGGTCGATGCCGAACCGACGCCGCTTTATCGCGATCTTTATCAAACCGCCGAAGCGGCATTCGATGCTGTCACCAAAGTCGTGCGCCACGGCACGACAATGGAGGAAATCGTCGATGCGACCGGCTTGATCGAAGACGCCGGGTTCTCGGCGTGCGACGATCTTATGCACGGTTTTGGCGGCGGTTACTTCCAGCCGATCATCGGGCCAAAAAGCCGGCCGGCCGGCCCGCTGCCGAACATGACACTCGAAGAAAATATGACGGTCGTCGTGCAGCCCAATGTAATCACTACTGACCCCGACGAGAGCAAGCGTGCGGGCGTGCAGGTCGGCGAGATGATCCGCATCACTAAAACCGGGTTCGAGCGATTGCACAAAGCCGAGCGCAAACTGTTCCGGGTCGGTTGATCAGGTAGCGTGGGCAACTGGTTGCCCACGCGGTAAATCTAGGCCCTGATACCGCTCGTCACTGGCAGCTTGAGCATATTGCCGGCACGGACAAATCCTTTGTCCAGTGTGAGTATTTTCTTGGCGCCGCGATTCGCCGCCACGGCCAAATGAAGCGCATCGCCCGCCCGCAGACCAGACTTGGGAATTTCCAGGTACTTGGCTGCTGCAGCAAAGTCGGCTGCCGCCGGCAGGAGGATTTCGAACGATTCGACCAGAACACGATCGAACTCGCGGCGCACGGCTTGAGCTTCGGAACCGGAGAGTTGCCCCATGCGAAGCTTGCGCGCCACCAAGCTGGCCAGTTCAACCCGCGTCCACATGCTGGTCGCGAGTTCGCCAGGTTTCACTTTCTGGACGAAGGCTTCCACCGCATCGCTTGAGTCCTCGGTAATGACCAGTGGCGCAACGAAGCTCGTATCGAGGTAGACCATCAATATCCCTCGTCCCGCAGTTTGCGTATCAGCTCCGCGCTGGACCTGCTGGCTTTCGGCAAGGTGGCACGGAACGCCGACAGCGAACGAAGCGCCCGCTTCGTCGCGGCAATCGGCACCAGCTTGGCGACCGGCTGCCCGCGGCGCATGATGACGGTCTCCTCGCCGCTCTGGGCCTTGTTCACCAGCTCGCTCAAATGCGCTTTGGCCTCGGCCAGATTGATGGCGCTCATGGTTTTCTCCATTTGGTCATGAAGTTGGTCAGATAATATAATACACCGGAACGGACGTAGCGGGTCAAACTGCCTTCCTGAATCAGTCAGGCGGCGTGGGCACCTTGTTGCCCACGAAAATGATTCAGGCTTAGAATGGCGGCGCAGTTTCGCGTGACATAAGAATATTCCGAGCCGCCGGCACAGACGAGGTTATCAAATGAACAATCGCCGCCAACTGTTGTTGGCTCTTGGAGCGACAGCGCTCGCCTCTCCCCTCTCGCCTTTCGCCCAGCCTACAACAAAAGTCTGGCGTATCGGGTTCCTTACGACGTTTCCGCCGGATAATGATTTGCGATTCGAGGTGTTCAAGCAACAACTTCGCGATCTCGGCCACGTCGAAGGCAAGACCATCACCATCGATTATCTGTCGGCGGAAGGGAAGTATGATCGGCTGCCGGACCTTGCCGCCGAACTGGTCCGGCGCAATGTGGACGTCATCATGTCGGCTGGCGGAACCCCTGCGGTCACCGCCGCCAGGAATGCGACGCGGACGATACCGATCGTCTTTGCGGGTGTCTCGGATCCGGTGGGTCAGGGCATCGTGGCGAGCCTCGCGCGGCCCGGCGGCAATATCACGGGCGCCACCATCCAGAGTCGCGATGTGGCCACCAAGTGGCCTGCGCTGCTTAAGGAGATCGTGCCGTCCGCCAAGCGCATTGCCATTCTGTCGAACCCGGCGAATTCATCGGTGCCCGCGGAAATTCAGGCGATGCAGGTCGTAGCGAAGACGCTGCGCCTGGAAGTTGCTGTCGTCAACGCGAGGGCGCCCGCCGAATTCGACAAGGCCTTCGCCGAGATCGCGCGAGATCGCCCGGCTGGTTTGATCATCCTTACCGATCCCCTGTTTATCACTGAGGCCGCACGGCTCATGACGCTGGCTGCGAAGCACCGGCTCCCGACGATGGGTGGGAACAACGCTTTTCCCGAAAGCGGGGGCTTGATGAGCTATGGGGCGAACTTGCTGGACGTGGTTCGCCGCGCCGCTATTCTGGTGGACAAGATACTCAAGGGCGCGAAACCGGGGGATCTGGCGGTCGAGCAGCCGACCAAGTTTGATTTGGTTGTGAACATGAAAACCGCCAAGGCACCCGGCCTGAAGATTCCCAACTCGGTTCTGCTGCAGGCGACCAAGGTGATCGAGTAACGCGCAAGACCGGACCGCAAACTGCCGGACTTTCGATGTAGGATTAGAATAGTTCCATCTGCGAGGACTATAAAAACCAATCCCGCTGTTATTGCTGAATACGTACAAGGAGGTGACCATGTCCCGGATGATTAAGACCGCGCTGACCGTCAATGGCAAGCGACAGACCGTAACCGCGCTGCCCGATACGCCGCTCTTGTGGGTATTGCGCGAAGATCTCAAATTGACCGGCACCAAGTTTGGTTGCGGTGTCGGCCAATGCGGCGCCTGCATGGTGCACGTCGACGGCAAGTCGGTGTTTTCCTGCCTGCTGCCAATCAGCCAGATGAACGGGCGCAGCATCACGACTATCGAAGGACTGTCCCCCGACAGCGGTCACAAGTTGCAGAAGGCATGGATTGCTGAACAGGTGCCGCAATGCGGTTATTGTCAGTCCGGACAAATCATGCGCGCCGCTGATTTATTGAAAACAAATCCGCATCCCACGCGCGAGCAAATCGTCGAACATATGAGCACCAACATCTGTCGTTGCGGCACATATGCTCGCATTGTGCGTGCAGTCGAGCGGGCTGCGAAGGAGCAGGTATGAGCTCCCCGATTAGCAAATCGTGCACGACAGGCGCCCGCGAGCCGAAATCACGCACTGGCAATATCGACGTTAACCGACGTCGCCTGATGGTAGGCGCAGCGGGTCTGACCTTCGGTGTTGCGTTCGGTGTGTCATCCGCTTTGCGCTTCGCGGGTAATGCACAAGCGGCTGCCAGGGACGTTACGTTAAATCCGTATGTGTCGATCTCCGTTGACGGAACGATTTCGATCATGTCGCCGGCCGCCGAGATGGGGCAGGGTTCGCTTACGTCGCTGCCATTGATACTCGCTGAAGAACTCGATGCCGACTGGAGCAAGGTGCGCATAGTGCCGGCGCCGCCGA
>JANYCE010000096.1 GCA_025360445.1 Betaproteobacteria bacterium | reverse complement strand
CCGGCGTACCACCAATGGCTTCCATGCCCGATGCGGTGAAGCGCTCTTTCACGGTCGTTGAGTGCAGGCCGCGGCTGATTTCGCTCGCCAGCGTATCGACAATCGTTTTCGGCGTGCCGGCCGGTGCTACAACGCCGTTCCATGCAGTACCGACAACCCCGGGCCAGCCTGCTTCGCCCATCGTCGGCACTTGCGGCAGCAGCGAAGTCCGTTTTTCGCTCGCGACGGCAAGCAGGCGCAGGCGGCGGCTTTGAATGAAAGGCAGCGCGGCGGGTAATACACTCCACAGTGCTTCGACTTGTCCGCCGGCCACGTCCGTCGCCGCCTGCGCGCCGCCTTTGTACGTGATGACTTCCATGCGCACGCCGCTTGCGTGATTCAGCATTTCCGCCAGCAGGTGCTGGACGGAAGCGACCGTGCTCGCGGCGACGTGCAGTTGGCCTGATTTCGCGAGCATGACAAGTTCTTTCACGGTGCGCGCGGGTATTGATGGATGAACCGCGAGCACATTGGGACTCGCATTGACCAGAATCACCGGCGCGAGATCTCGCGCGGGATCGTACGGCAGATTCGGATACAGGCTTTTGCCGGCCGTCACCGGGCCGGGTGTGGCCATGCCGAGCGTGTAACCATCGGGGGCCGCTTTCGCCATCGCGTCGGTGCCGATGTTGCCGTTGGCGCCAGCGCGGTTTTCGACGATCACCGGTTTGCCGAGACTTTCGGTGAGGTTTTGGGCGATGAGCCGCGCGGCGAGATCCGTGCCGCCGCCTGGCGGGTACGGGACGATGATGCGGATAGATTTCGCGGGATACGACTGCGCGATCGCCGCGGCGCCGAACGCGCTCAAGCTGAGAAGCGCGCAAGGGAAAAATATTTTCATGGCATGATGTTAGGTATTCCCATGAACACTGTCACGCTGCGTTACACGCCATGGTGCATCGTGCTTGCTTTTCTCGCAGGCGTCGCTCCTGCGCAGGATTACCCGAACAGGACGATTCGCATCGTCGTACCTTTCACGCCAGGCGGCGCGACCGACATCGTGACGCGCATCGTCGCGCAAAAATTGAGTGAGCAACTTGCGCGCCAGGTCGTTGGCGACAATCGCGGGGGCGCCGGCGGTATCGTCGGCGTTGAAGTGGTGGCAAAGGCTGCGCCGGACGGCTATACGCTTGTGATGGGCACGAGCGGCACGCATGCCATCAACGTGAGCCTTTATCCCAAACTTTCATACGACCCGCTGAAGGACTTCGCACCGATTACGCGCGTGTCGCTGTTACCGAGCATGATCGTGCTGCATCCGTCGGTTCCGGCGCGTAACGTCCGCGAGCTGATTGCGCTGGCGAAAAAGAATCCGGGCCAGCTCACCTATGCGTCGTCGGGCAGCGTGCAGTACCTGACCGGCGCGTTGTTCACGAGCATGGCGCAGGTCGACATGGTTCACGTCCCGTATAAAGGCGGCGGCCAGGCGTTGCCGGCACAATTGAGCGGCGAAGTAGCATTGTCGTTTTCAACGGTCGTGTCGTCATTGCCGCATGTGACGAGCGGGAAACTGCGCGGACTGGCAGTGACAAGTGCAAAACGAACGCCGGCCGCGCCCGACTTTGCGACCGTCGCCGAGTCCGGCTTGCCCGGCTATGAAGCAGTCTCGTGGTATGGCGTGTTGGCGCCGGTTGGCACGCCGCGCGAAATCGTCACGCGGCTCAATGCTGAAATCGTGCGCGCACTTAAATCACCCGAAGTGCGCCAATTGCTGCTCGCGCAAGGCGCGGAGCCGATCAACGAGTCGCCCGTGCAATTTGGCGACGTCATGAAAGCCGATATTTCGAAGTGGGCGGAAGTGGTAAGAAAGTCGGGCGCGAAAGCCGATTAGCGCAAAGCTTATTCGCCTTTGATGTTGCGCTCGCGGATCACTTTGCTCCAACGCGTCGCCTCGGCGCGCAGGAAAGCTTCAAACTGCTCGGGTGGCCCGCCAACGAGTTCGGCCGCCAACAATGCAAACCGTTCGCGCATCTCTTTTTGCGCGAGCACGGCGGTGATTTCCTCCGCCATGCGGGCGACAATTTCTTTCGGTGTACTGCCGGCCATGACGAACCCCTGCCACGCTGAAACTTCGTAGCCGGGAAATCCTGACTCGGCGACGGTCGGCACCGCCGGCAGTTGCGCACTTCGCGCGGTGGTCGTTACCGCGATCGCACGCAATCTGCCGGACGTAACGTGCTGTCCGATGCTGCCGATGCTGTCGAACATCACCGGTACGCGTCCCGCAATGACGTCGGGTTGAGCGGGCGCGCTGCCCTTATAAGAGATGTGCTGCAGATTAATTTTGGCCATGCTGTTCAGTAGCTCGCCTGCCAGGTGCCCGGTGCCCAGGTTGCCGGAAGATGCGTAGCTGAGGCCGCCGGGAGTGACGGCAGCAAGTCGTACGAGATCGCTGACCGTTTTGACCGGCAGCACCGGATGAACCACCAGCATTTGCGGAAAACGCGCGGTTTGTGTGACGGGAGCGAGATCCTTTGCGGTGTCGTAGGGGAGCGACGTCATGACGATCGGATTGATTGCAAATGGCGCCGCGGTCAACAATAGCGTGCAGCCATCCGGCGGCGCTTTCGCGACGAACGCAGTGGCGATCACCGTGCCGCCGCCGCCGCGATTCTCAACCACCACGTTTTGGGCAAGTTTCTCGCCGAGCTTCTGCGCGATGATGCGGCCCTGCGTATCGGTCGGCCCGCCGGCGGGATAGGCAATCACCACCCGCAGGGTTTTGCACGCGGGAAATCCCTGCGCGACCGCGGTGTTAACAGCGCCCCAGACGAGGAGGGCGATAAGCGCGTACTGTCGATGCGGCATGAATCCTCGAATACAGTTGTAGTGAATAACTCGACGATAGTGATATTGACGGCAGCGGACTTTATCGCGCCTTCGATTTTGTTTGTTGGCGCGACCCGGGGCGCGTGCGCGCGGGCCCATCCATCCTCGCGAGACGCTGCGCGTCGTCAGCACCTTCTTCCAGCAGCCAGCTGCGAAAGGTCGCTATCTTCGGCAATTCCGCCGCTGATTTCGGACATACAATCCAGAATGCATAGGGCGCATCAAAAGCCAGCGCGAACGGCCGGATGAGGCGCCCCGCAATCAGGTCCGAAGAAGCAAGCGCGGTGCGTGCCAAAGCAATGCCCTGCCCGTCTACGGCGGCATCGATCGTCATGCCGGCCTGATTGAAGACGACTCCGCGCTTGACGTCGACGCCGTCGACTTCAACCCGGCGCAGCCAGTTTTCCCACTCAGAAGTGCCGTTGGTGTGGAGCAGAGTGTGCCTCCTGATATCGCCGGGCGAGCGCAGCGCACCGGCGCTCAATAGCTTCGGACTGCAGACGGGGAAAAGCTGCTCGGTGCACAACCGTGTCACGTGCATGCCCGGCCATTCCCCGTCGCCATGACGAATGGCGAGATCAATATCTTCGCGCGCGAAATCGATGTGTTGAACCGAGGCGCTGACGCGCAAATCGATTTCGGGATGCGCCTCCGAAAATCGTCCCAGGCGATGCACGAGCCATTTAGCCGCGAAGTTGGGCGACGTGGTGATGGTCAAAGCCCCTGATTTCTGCCGCTGCAGCAGGCGCTCCGTGCCCATGCCGAGGCGGTCGAATGCGTCACGCACCACCTCGAGATAGCTTCGCCCGGCGTCCGTAATGATGAGCCGCTGACGTTCGCGGCGAAACAGGCGCACCCCTAATTCGGTTTCGAGCCCCTTCACTTGCTGGCTCACCGCACCTTGGGTCACGCACAGTTCGTGCGCGGCCTTGGTAAAACTTTCGTGGCGGGCGGTTGCCTCGAACGCTTTGAGCCCATTAAGTGAGGGCAGTCGTTGTCGCATCTGCGGTTAGATCGATAGAAAAACTATGTATGGGTAGAGAAATGATGCTTTGCGCATCAAGGCAGTGTGCCTGAATATCCGCCTCAACAAAAGCCGCGCTGAATGTACATTCAATAAATTAACTACTGAAGTTGCACCAGGGCGCGACGCGCTGATGCGCGATTACGACACAGTTATTGAAGGACTTTTAAAGGAGTTGAAAGCGATGATGGCCGAAAATAATTTAACACGCGTGACGGTGCCGGCGATTGCCTTGAGCGGCAATCGGCACGAGATGTACTCTGTGTGGCGCAGGGTCAATGCAGATTCCCCGCTGTCGTCAAGACGCCGCGCGTCCAAATTCTGCTTCTACTCGTTATTTACGGAGTGAGAAGCCATGGATGCAGCAATTAAATCCAGTAAGTTGCAATCTGACCTGGCCGGCAATCAATCGCCGCTGGTCATCGACGTGCGCAAAACCCCCGCGTTTCAGTCCGCGTCGGAAATGATTGCCGGCGCGTTGCGGCGCGACCCCGCCCGGGTCGATGCGTGGCTGAAAGAATTGCCGCAGGCGGGCACGGTGGTTGTGTATTGCGTCCACGGTCATGAAGTCAGCCAGGGTGTCGCGCAAAAATTGCGCGACGCCGGCCTAACTGCGAGCTACCTGGTCGATGGCATCGAAGAAGGCTGGAAGCAGGCGGGCGGCGAACTCATGCGCAAAGCCGCCAATGCCGCAACGCGCTGGGTGACGCGCGAGCGGCCAAAGATCGATCGCATCGCCTGCCCGTGGCTGATCGCCCGTTTTGTTGATCCCGGCGCTGAGTTTTTGTATGTGCCGACTGGTGAGGTGCTGAGCGCTGCCAGGGAAAAGGACGCGATCCCGTACGACGTTCCGGAGGTCGCGTTTACGCATGACGGCGATCTGTGCAGTTTCGACGCGTTTCTTAAAACGTATCACCTGACCGATCCCGCGCTGCGGCGGCTCGCTTTAATAGTGCGCGGCGCCGACACTGCACGCCCTGAACTCGCGCCCCAGTCGCCGGGCTTGCTGGCAATCTCGCTCGGCTTGTCGCGTAATTTTGCGGACGACCATGAAATGCTCAAGCACGGCATGGTCATGTATGACGCGCTGTATGCGTGGTGCAAAGATGGCCAGGACGAGACGCATACATGGAATCCGGCGGCGTATCGCTGAGCAGACCCAATGGACACCAACACGCTGATTTTCAGCCGCAGCGATGGCAAGCGGTTGTTGACGCTCGATGAATGGATCGCCGCGGTCGAAAATACCTTTACGCAGCACGCGCAGGGCAAGACGGGATTTCGGCGCCTACCGGCGGTGGAAGACCGAATTCTGCGCCATGGGCAACGCGCTCTCCGGCGGCGCGGGTTGGCGCGCGTTCGGCGGGCCGATCAGGCAAAACGTATAGTGAAGGTTTAGGAGGTTGGTCATGCAGCCGCTCAAAATGTTCGCCGCATTAATTTTCACTACAGGAACCGCCATGGCAGAAACCATCAACTTTGATAACGATAAGGCGGGCACGGTGCCGGCTGGTTGGAGCGCGGGAGTGACCGGCCGCGGCACGCCCAGGTGGGCAGTCGAAGCCGATGCGAGCGCGCCTTCCAGGCTCAATGTCCTCAAGCAATCGGGCAGCGGCACGTTTCCGTACTGCGTTCGCAAAGACAGTGCGGTCACGGATGGCTTCGTCGAAGTAAAGTTCAAGTCGCTGTCGGGCCGTGAAGACCAGGCCGGCGGCGTGGTCTGGCGCTTTAAAGACGGCGACAACTATTACGTTGCGCGCGCCAACGCGCTCGAAAACAACGTGTCGCTCTATTACACGGAAAACGGCAACCGCAAAACCCTTAAGTACGTGAATGCGCCGGTGCCGCGCGATGTCTGGCACACGTTGCGGGTCGATTTCACGGGCCGGAAAATAAACGTCGCGCTAAACGGAAAAACGTATATCGAGTTCGACGACGCCCACATAACCGGCGCGGGCGCGGTCGGTGTGTGGACCAAGGCCGACAGCGTCACTGCGTTCGACGATTTTTCATTCGGCACGAAGTAACCAACAGGAGAACGCAGATGGAATCCGCCAACAATGCCGCCGTCGAATCGGTCCCGGCACCCGCCTATTCGCTGTGGCAATTGATATTGTATGCATTGCGGCTCGGTACTTTCGGGTTTGGCGGGCCGGTGGCGCTGGTTGGCTACATGCACCGCGATCTGGTTGAAGACCGCAAGTGGATATCCGAGTCCGATTACAAGGAAGGTCTCGCGCTGGCGCAATTGATGCCGGGACCGCTCGCCGCCCAGTTGATGATGTACCTGGGTTACGTGCATTACCGCAATTTGGGCGCTACGTTGGCCGGCATTGCATTCGTCGTACCGTCATTCATCATGGTCCTGCTGATCGGCATGGCGTACGTCGGGTATGGCGGGCTTACGTGGATGCAAGCCGTTTTCTACGGTGTCGGCGCCGCGGTTATCGGCATCATCGCAATCAGCGCATACAAGCTGACGACAAAAAGTATTGGTAAAGACCGGCTTTTGTGGGCGATTTTTCTGGTCGCCGCAGCTGTTACGATCATTACGCAATCCGAGAGCGTATGGTTATTCCTCGGCGCGGGCGTGCTCGTCTGGTTCGTCAAAGCGCCGCCGAAAAACTGGTCGAAGCAAGGCGGTATGCACGGCATAGCGCTGGCCGCAATACCGACGCCGGTAACGGCGACGGTCGCGGGCACGCTCGACTGGCCGGTGCTGTTGCAAATCGCGGTGTTTTTCGCCGAGGCCGGCGCTTTCGTATTCGGCAGCGGGCTCGCGATCGTGCCCTTTCTCTATGGCGGCGTGGTCACCGAGCATCAATGGCTCACCGAGAGGCAGTTCGTCGACGCGGTTGCGGTCGCGATGATCACGCCGGGACCGGTCGTGATCACAGTCGGCTTCATCGGCTATCTCGTCGCCGGATTTCCGGGTGCAGTAGTCGCGGCGCTGGCGACGTTTCTGCCGTGCTACCTGTTCACCATTATTCCTGCACCGTATTTCAAAAAGTACGGCAAGCAACCGGGCATCATTGCGTTCGTCGATGGTGTGACCGCCGCCGCCATCGGCACCATTGCCGGCGCGGTGGTCGTGCTTGGCCAGCGTTCGATTACCGACATAACCACGGCATTGCTTGCGCTCGTGACCGTCGTCCTGCTCTGGAAAATTAAAAAATTACCAGAGCCCGTGATCGTCGCCGCGGCGGCCATGATCGGCCTCATCGTGTACCCGCTCATTCACTCTTAAGGCTGATATGAAGCCACTCATCGCACCGCGGGTCGCAATATTATCTCCCCGCGAGCGCGATGCGCAGCCGCCGCAGAACACCCGCTTCGCTAAGGTTTACGAGGCGTTAAACGCGCAAGGAATATCCGTAGAGCCTGCGCTATATCACGACGAGGTTTGTGCGGCAGTCCGCGGTCAGCTCATGCGCGTCGACGGGGTACTGGTCTGGTTCAACCCCGACGAAGGCGGGCGCGACCGGTCGGTGTTGGATGCGATGCTACGCGATGTTGCGAGCGCCGGCGTGTTCGTCAGTGCGAATCCCGATGTTATTCTGAAGCTGGGGACCAAAGAAGTTTTGTA
The DNA here is from genome assembly GCA_025360445.1 of Betaproteobacteria bacterium. Classification (GTDB taxonomy): domain Bacteria; phylum Pseudomonadota; class Gammaproteobacteria; order Burkholderiales; family SG8-41; genus PALSA-1004. The sequence continues at coordinate 4,993 of JANYCE010000096.1, read as the reverse complement.
TCAGACTCGCGATATCGGATGGGGCGGCGACACTCGTATCTATCGCTCGCTCGATGAGATGCGGGCGAAACTTCCTGCGAGTCTCGGTTCCGGCGCGGCGCGCGTGCTCAAGCAATACCGCGGCAGCAGCGGCGATGGAGTCTGGAAAGTGCAGCTGGTGCGCGAAGAGGCACCGCGCTCGGCCGATGAGTGCCTGGTACGCGTGCGCCATGCGAAACGCGGCAGCGTCGAAGAAGAAATGCACCTGAACGAGTTTTTAAAACACTGCGAGCCATATTTTTCCGGCGACGGCAGGATGGTCGATCAGGCGTATCAGCCGCGGTTGCCCGAAGGGATGGTTCGCTGTTACCTCGTGCATAACAAGGTCGCGGGCTTTGGCCTGCAGGCGATCAATGCCTTGTGCCCTGCGCCGCCGGGCGCGCCGTCGGCAGCGGCGCCGCAGCCGACGAAGCGCGTCTACCATTCGTCATCGCTGCCTGAGTTTCAATCTCTTAAGCGCCAACTGGAAGAGGAGTGGATACCAGCCATGCAGCGGTTGCTGGATATCGATACCGCGATGCTTCCGGTGTTATGGGATTGCGACTTCCTGCTGGGGCCGAAGGATGCGGCGGGGTCAGACACTTACGTGCTGTGCGAAATAAACGCGAGCAGCGTATCGCCATTTCCCGACTCTGCGCTCGCCGAGCTCGCCACCGCGACGCTCACCGCAGTGCAATTAGCTAAAACAAGCAGGCTGCGACAGTTATGAGGCGGTACGAAACCCGTACCGATCAAATTTACCAATAAAAATGTGGGCGGTTGTTATAGATTTAAAAACCGGACGAGTGTACGGTCCGGTTTTTTGATGCGATGAAAGATTATCGGCCGTAGTATTCCTGCACGGTCTCCCACGCGACCGCTTGCAAAAAAGCCGCTGTTTTTGCATCGACTCCGCCATTGAATGCATTGCCGACGGGCGACTTGCCGTAAATCGACGCGTAGATAGTGCACGCCGCGAGGTAGGTGCCGATCAAAGCCGGGTGCCGCTTATCGGCTTGATAAAGATCGAGGTCCGGGCGCTTTCCGATTGCCTTGGCGAAAGCGAGTCCAGCGGGGATCACGAGCACGTTATTGATATTGCCCGCTACGGTGTACTCCTCCGCGAGCTGCGCGGTCATTTCCGGCTTATCTTTATAGGCCCAGGTCATGAAAAATGCCGGCCGCGCGCCGTGTTTGACGACGGTAGCGCTGTGCTTTTTGGCGTATTCGTGAAACGCGCCTTTTAGTTGCGGATGCACCGGGCACTGACTGCAGTCGTTCAGGATCACGGCATCGAAAGGCTTGTCAAATTTGTTGAACCTCACCTCGTTGTCACCGACGAAAGAATATTTGCCGATCCCGTTCGGCTTGAAATAGGCTTCGATGTCGTGCCAGTCGAATCCCGAGCCGCTGATCGTCACCGACGTGTACCGGTAAGCGTCCTTGTTCGTGGCATCGGCATTGCGCGCGAGGCTCAGCACATAGCTGTGCATACTGTTGTTGTAATAAAAAAAACTATTGCCCACGAACAGCATGGATTTCGGCGCATCGCCGCCGATTTCGGTGCGCGCAGGCGTGGTGGCAGCCGCAACGTTGCAAACGTTAGTCGCGAGCAAGGCCGCGATAAGCAGGCATGATTTCCAATTCGTGCGTAGTTCAATCAAGTGATTTCTCCTCAAGTTGGATCGCAGATTATTTTTTACGGATACGCGCCCGCGTGTTTCACGCGCGGGCAGACCACTCGAACCCACATTCATGCGTTTCCGCCGCAATGATCCTCAATCGCGGTGTGACGCACAAGCTGGATATATGTTAGTCCGCTGCGGCGGTCTAACGCGAGACTATATACGACGCTGGCGCGATATCGCACCAAGGCTAGGGAGGAGTGGCGCCGCTCACTCAATAGAAGACAGCGCGATGCGGGCTCGGTCTCCTAAGTGCTACGGGGCAACCGTGATCAGTGTTTAAAAGAAGGGAGTTCGAACTTTAAGTCGTTAAAAGGGGACATTCATCTCGAACGCGCAGAAAAATACCTTGTTCGCGGACGAGGCCGGTTTGCTTGAATGTTTCTAGTCAGTAGTCGCGCCGTTGCACAGCGCGACTGCTGCCGATCCGATGATTGACGATCTAAACGTTTTGTTTCCTGCGACGGCTGACGAAGCCGATAAGGCCGAGGCCCGCGAGCAGCATGCCATAGGTTACGGGCTCGGGAATCGCGGTGGTGATGGAGGTCAGCTGACCCGTCGCCTGGACTGTATCGCCGGCGGTGACTGCAACATCGTTTACCGTCAGGCTGAAGGTGCCCCCGGTGAACGTGTAGGTTTGCGGCGCGTTATTAAAATCAAAAAATACCCCGCCGTTACCAATAGTGGTGACGGTGCCGGTAAGAGCGCTGGTAAATAGCGAGGTCGGAGGTGCCGTGCCCGCGGGCGCGGTGAAGGTCACCCGAACGCAGTGCCGGGATAGGTGAACGGGGTGCCGGATAACGCGAATGATCCGAGGTTGTCGACGTTAGGGGGGGCGGTCGCATTTCCGATCGCGGCAAAACCACCTGCATCCAACACGTTGAACGTCGAATTGTTATAGGTCAGGTCAGCAGTCAACACGGTTGCGCAAAAATTGCGGGCGCAACGCGGTGAGCCTTAACCCGTCTTCTGCAAAAGCAATTCGATATTTGCGCGGTCCATCTTAAGTTCCCCGTTGTTGATCTGCCGGTCAACGGCGACCACCGCATCGTTCAGCGGTGTCGCGATGCCGAGTTCTCGGCCTTTTCGCGAAACTACGCCGGGGATGTATTCCATTTCGCTGGTGCGGCCCTTGATGTGATCGTGGATAGGCGCAGTGCGGCCATGTGTAATGTGCCCGAGCAGCGTGTTCATTGCCTTCACCAGGTTTTCCTCCGTGGTGCCGGCGAACTCATCGGCACGTAATCCGAATATGGGTTGCAGCCGGTAGCCGAGTGCCTCGCCGACCGCTGCCGATTCTCTGCCGAGCGCTACCGAAATGTCGAACATTCCGGGCAGGTTCGCCGCCTCCGCATTGCCAAGACCCAGCAGGCCGAACGGACCCATGGTCATCGTGTTGGCGACGAGTTTCGTCCATTTGGTGCTGTAGATGTTGCCCGTGAGCTCGACATGGCCGATGTTGCGCATGATCGCTTCGATCTCGCGAAGGCGCGGCGTTGCCAGCCCATCAAGTTCGCCGATGCCAAACCATGTGGTTGGCGGCGGTGTGTTGCGCTTGACCAGACCGGGCGTGAATATTTCGGCCGATAACTCGATCGCACAGCCGACGACGCGGGTTTTACCGACGATCGAAGCGATCGAGTCGTCGTTGAAACCATTTTGTACCGGGATTAAAACGCCGTCGTTTTTCAAATAAGGCTTAATGAATTCGGTGAGCCAGCGATGATCGTTCGACTTGACCGCGAGAAACACGATATCGAATGCAAGCCGCGCCGACGACAGATCACATAAATGCAAAGCGCGCATCGGCACGCGAAGTTCGCGGTCGGGCATTTGGATGCAGAGGCCGTTCGCTTGCAGCGCCTCAACTTGCGCCGGCCATTGATCGATTACGGTGACATCCAGTCCCGCATTGGTGAGATCGGCCGCGACGCAGCTGCCAATAGCGCCCGCGCCGAGCACGGCTATTTTTTTCGTTGTGTTAGCCACTCTCAAAACTCCTCGGCGCTGTATTCATCGAGCGTCTGGCGCACCAGCGGAACGGCGCCGCCGCTGGCGAACAATTCCTGCGCGGTCGTGAACGAAGCGAGTTCGCTCGCGAGAAAAAGGCAGGCATTGGCAACCTGCTGAGGTTCGCCGAGACGCGCCATTGGAATACGCTCAAGGCGTTCGGCGTAGCCGGTTTTCAGTTCGGGATACCACTCGGGATGCGGACGCTGGGTATCGATCGTGCCCGGGATTACAACGTTGATCGTGACGCCAAAGCGCGCGACCTCAAGCGCCATCGCGCGCGTGAGGCCGACGAGACCCAACTTCGCGCTAACACCGTGCGCGCGCCTGAGCTTGCCCCAGTACGCATCGGTGCCGCCGATATTGATGATGCGGCCCCATTTGCGTTTAACCATGCCGGGCAATACCGCCTGGCTCAAAAAGAACGGCGCCTTGAGGTTGGTGTTGAACACGAGGTCCCATTCTTCAAGCGTGATTTTTGAAATTTTGGTATTGGGCCGAATCGCTGCATTGTTAACGAGGATGTCGATGCCGCCGTGATCCTGCTCGATTTTTCTCACGAGCGGCGCCAAACTGGCGGTGTCCGCAAGATCGGTCTGATACATTGCTGCGCGACCGCCGATCTCCGCGACCTCGGCGCAAACTTTCTTCGCTTCTTCCTCGCCATCGCGGAACAGCACAATCGGCATCACGCCTTCGCGTGCGAGTGTGAGCACGATGCTGCGCCCGATGTTGCGATTGCCGCCGGAAATTACAGCGACGCGGCCCGAAATACCAAATGAATTGCCGTTGGTTTGTTTGCTCATTCTGTTTGTTAGCCCTATAGCCTGGTTGCGATTGCTTGACGAGGCGACATTGTGCCAGTTCCGACGCGTCGCCTTGCAACTGCATCGTGCATATCACTGTGGCACGCTTTGTCCCAAACGAGCGGCCGCTTTTTGCACACCGCCCTAATGGAGGGGACGACCTGAAGTTGATTCGCAGGCGCGGTTGTCGCATGAAATGCGACTCCCGGCCGCAGGCCTGTCCGCCCACCATTTGCCGTAAAATTAATTAACTTCAAAGGAAAAGTATATGACGACCGCCACTGAACTTGCGAGCTATGCCATCGACGTCAGCGATATCGAATACCTGCGCCATGGCGACCAGCCGTTGCTTGCGCGAGTCTACAAGCCGCGCGGCACCGGGCCGTTTCCGATCGTCATCGATTTGCATGGCGGCGCGTGGTGCAAGAAAGACCGCGCGAGCGACGCCGGCACCGACGAACCGCTCGCGAAAAG
>JANYCE010000060.1 GCA_025360445.1 Betaproteobacteria bacterium | reverse complement strand
AATTGGTAATTCATGAGATTGGTGATGCGATGGCCGTGCTGAATGTTGTGCAGGAATAGCGGCATGCCGAGCGCCTCGGCGCGCTTGAAGAACGGCCACAGCTCGCGATGATTTCCATAGGGATCTGAATAGCAATGCTCGAGCACCGGAAACACTTTGTCGAGAATCACCGCACGAAAACCGTTCTGCTGCGCCCATTCCATTTCGAGGATCGCGCCTGCAACGTCCTGCAGCGCGACGAGTGCGCCGCCGATCAGCGCGCGCGGATGCTCGCGCATCAGTTTTAAAATGGACAGATTCCACGAATGCGCCATCGCGGTGGCGAGCCTGGTTTCGACCAGATAAGTGAACACCGTAGCGGTGAGTTGCGGAAACAAAAATTGCTGCTCGATGCCGAGCTTTTCGTAATCGCGCAGCCGCTCGTCCATGTAATACATACCGCGATAGTTCGAGCCGGTGCCTGGCGGCGGCAGCGGCGTCGCGCCCGGCACGAGCGGCGGCTTGCCTGGGAAAATGACGTCGCTGACGAAACCCTTATCGTCCCATTGGAAGCGCGGACGCAACGCGTCCCATTCCGCGCCCATGTAATCGTAGGTGTCGGGTGGTAGAAAATGCGTATCTGCATCGATGATCATGCTCATTGCTCCTCAATATTTTCCCTGCGGGCAGTGTCGCGTTACCTCTCGTCATCAATAACATCGACGACGCGGCGTCACGCCACCGCGAATCCACTCACGCGGTGCGCTGCCCGCTGGCGCGCCGCCTCACCAAAAGCGGTGTATAGCGCAGCCGACAGCGAATGCTCCTCCGGCTGCCATTCGGCATGCCATTGCACGCCGACGATAAATTGCGCGTCGTCGTTATAGCGCAGACCTTCGATTACACCGTCGGGTGAGACAGCCTCGACTATCAGGCCCTGCCCCAGGCGATCGACACCCTGGCCGTGCAGTGAGTTGACCATCATCTCGTCGTGGCCGGTCAACGCCTGAAACAAACCGCCGGCGGTCAGCTTGACCATGTGATTGAGCCGAAAAACCTCTTCAGTTGTGACATCCTCGCGGCGCGGCCGGCGGTGATCGTTTTTGCCGGACACCTCATGAATCCGGTAGTGCAGTGAGCCGCCCAGCGCCACGTTGATTTCCTGAATGCCGCGGCATATTCCAAACACCGGGACGCGCGCGGCGATGCAGGCGCGCACCAGCGGCAGCACCAGTGCATCGCGACCCGGATCGATCGGTTCATCGGCGGGAAAGTCGGGGCCTCCATAGTGATGCGGCTCGACGTTCGCACGTCCGCCGGTGAGAATGAAACCATCCATGCGCGACACCAGTTCGTCGACGTCCACTGAACCGCCGATCGGCGGCAGCAGCACCGGAATGCAATCGACCATCTTTAAGAGTGCATGCACATTGCGCTCGCCGGTGGCATGCACGAGGTGCCGCCGATGGGCAGCCTCCATTGCGTTGGCCGACACGCAAATCAACGGTAGCGGTGCGGGCTTTTTCATGCCACAAGTATGGCTTACGCCGTCATCTTGCGCACGAGATCCTGTGTAGCGGTGACGAACTTGTCCATATCATCAACTGAACTCCAGACGCACGCATTGGCTCGCAGTGCGTAACCAAACGGCTTAGGTGCAAGGGTATCGGGATCGCGATTGGGTATGAGGCCCAGTGGAAAAGCGGCCGCCTGCGGATCGGGCGCGCGAGTAAATCCATTGGGTCCGACCCCGCCGCCCGCGATGCGAAATCCGTATTCGAGCAGCAGGCGATCGCGAAACTGCCGGTTAAATATCGGATCGTTGCGTTGCCTGGCGTCCAAAAACGGATTGAAGCTAACGATGGCCGACTTTAGCGCCGGATCGAACGTCGGCTGGAGCAGCGCATCGTCGCCAAACGCCGCCGCGATGCGCTGGCGCAAATAGTCCGCGAGGTTGTGAGTCCACGCCTGTATACGCGCCCGGCCCGTCTCGTCCCATAGCGCGCAGACATCGCCAAGCGCGCGCCAGTCGGCCGACTCCGGAAATCCATACTTGCTCATCGCCGCACCGATGTCGAAATCGGCGGGGCGACTGCCGTCGTGCGGCATCTCAACGAGACTGCTGCGTATGATATGAAATCGCGGCAACGGCGTGGAGTTTGCCGGATGCAGCCGATTGCGGATGTACACGATGCCGGTGCCGCCCGGACCGCATTGCCATTTGTGGCCGGAAATCGCCCAGAAATCTATTCCGCTTTCATCGAGACGCGGCTCGATCATGCCGCCGTAATGCGCCCCATCGACAATCGTGATTGCGCCTGCCTCTTGTGCGAGCGTTGCGATTAGCCGCTCTGGCAGTCGCTGCCCGTTCGGCCACAGCGGGCTCGAAAATAATATTGCGCGCGTGACACCGGGGCGGATGCGCTTGCGCATCGCTTCGACCACCTCATCGGCGGTGGCGGCGCGATTTACCGGCACACCCCATTGCGCGATGGTTACGCCGAACCGCGCGGACAACCGCAGCACCGGCGCCAGGCCGGCGGGATGTTCCATCGGGGACACGAGGATTTCATCGCCGCGCTGCCACTCGATGCCCATGAGAATTTGTGACAGCGCATCGGCGGTGTTGCGAGAGATCGCGATCTCATCGACGCTTGCGCCGTAGCCACTGGCGATCCGTGCGCGCGTGTCCGCGGTCGGTTCGAGGTGAACTGGATACGGGTCGCGCGCAGTCTGGTCGAGACCTTCTTGATAGCGCTTGCGGACACTGGCGGGCTGCGAACCTTTTTGCCCGGCCATCAGATAAACGACTTTAGGGTCGAGGGAAAACTGGCGTGCAAAGGCGCGAAAAAATGGCGCTTCGCGCGCGAAAAATGCAGCCTGATCGGCACTCATCGCCGAACTTCTGTGAGCAGCCCGCTGGATGCAATCGTGCGGGCTTTTAGCTACCGCCAAGGGGACAGGATTTTCAGGCATCGGGTTTCACGTAACCCGAATCTAACGATTGCAATGCCACCGGTCAATGGCGTCAATCTGCCGGCAGTAGTCGGCAGCGCTGCCGCCGTGGGCCGGAATTGCGCCTCAGGAGTTAGTCGAGCCTCGCCATGCGATCGTCGGCATAACGGATTTAACCTTCGCCGTTTCGGCGCGCCTGGTATCCGCCGCAACGGCGCGCCCGGCCTGTTCGATTCTTTTAAAAGTCTTTTTGAGATCGGTCTCGTACGACGGGGTGTAGCGGAACGACTTATCAGTGATTCTGATCACGTTAGTCTCCATGTCGATATGCGGAGCGCGACTCAAAGTGTCATCCGCAATGTGAGGATGATCGACCAACTGAGCGCGGCTGTATGTGCGGCAACGTACTTCCGCAGCACACGCACTATCGTGAGACTCCACCTCACCAGTTCCCACGGGCGCGTTATAAACAATAGAAACAATCACTGTTAGCTTACGAACAGGAATAAATCTGATCTGATTATGACGAAGCCGCTCGATAGCGGCGAAGGCGGTTATTGGCGCAGGCCGAGGCGTGCGGCGAGCCGCTCGTAAAATTGATACTGCTCGCGCACGAACCGGTCTGTTTCGGCAGGGCTGCGCACGGTCGCGATCCCGCCGATCTGCTCAACGCCGGCAAGCCAGGCGGGATCGCGCGCCAACTTGGCCGTCACTTCACGCCAGCGCTCAACGACCTCAAGCGGCAGGCGCGGCGGACCAGCCAGCGCCGACCATGCGGCGAGACTCTCCATCTCGGGCCATCCGAGGCTCCTGGCGGTGGGCGCATTCGGAAGATCCTTCAATGGGTCGCGCGTCGTGGTCATAAGCGGCCGCAGCGCGCCTGAACGAAAATGCATCAGCAATGCGCCGAGATTGCTGCACGCGAACTGCGTTTGCCCGCCCAGCAACGAAACTGTCAAATCACCCGAGCCCTTATAGGGCACGCCGACCGCGGCATCTTTTTGCAAGCCAACCAGGCTGAACAAATAGTGCGGCCCGAAGTTCTGAAGCGTACCCTCGCCCACTGTCGCAAAATTGAGCTTGCCCGGGCGTTTGCGGATCTCGGCAATGAGATCTTTCATCGATGCATAGGGCGCATCGTTTTTCACCGCGCACACGTACGGATTGGTTTCAAGCAACGAAAGGAATGTGAAATCGTTCGAGCCGTAGCCCGCCTTACGATCGGTCGCCGGCAGAATGACCTGCGAGGCGATTCGTGAAAGCAACAGGCGATAACCGTCCGGCGCAGCATTGCGCACAGCCAGCGTACCAATCGCGCCCGAGGCGCCTGGCTGATTCATGACAACCAACGTTTGTCCGTGTAAAAACCTCGGCGCGTGCTGAGCAAGATTCCGCGCGGCAAGATCAGCGTCGCTGCCGGCGGTATATGGCACTACGAGCAGAATCGGACGCGATGGGTATTGGGCCTGCGCATTTAGCGACGCGGCGACCAAACAGATCAGGATAAAGCTGCGGGTCATAACGTTAAAGCCTTCGCGTGACAGGAATAATTAGTAGGAGACGGACCCGCCATGATAAGGCAGTTCGCTGATCGCTAATCCCGGTCAACCCCTTCAGCAAAAGGCGAATCAGTTAACTGCGATTTCTGCAGCCACACTACAACCCCTCCCCACGCAAGCCCGATGCACATCATCACCTCACCCATCCGGCCGACGAAAACGCCTATCTTCGTCGCATTCAGCAGCCACCATCCGCCCATATCGCTGAAGATATTGACGAAGTCGTGGCCATCGTCTTCAGCGCTGCTTTTGCCGCTTACCATCATGGCCTGCGGGTCGCCCGCATCGTGCATATACCAACCCGTGTAAATCACGGAGTAACCCAGCAACCAGAAAGCGAGCGCCGCACCGAAAGAATCGCGGCGCTTCACCAGCAGCGCTACGCCGAGGATGATTGGAAAGAGGTGCTGGCCCAGCGTGCCGCCGAGGAACGCCATAAATCGGCCGAATACACTGAAGATGACATGCCCGGCCTCGTGCCACGGCAGAAGCGCCAACGACAGGAAGTGGCCGCCGAGGTCGCCGTAAAAGATATCCGTGTCGCGAAAAATTTTCACGGTATAGAGTGAAAAAAGCACCAGGGCTGCAATGCGCGCATACCAGTTCGATTTCGCAACCTCCGCAGGCACGTAGAGAAGCCAGCGCGCTAAAAAACTTCCCTGCGGCGCCTCATCCTCGATCACTTGTAGCGGTCTGGCCGACGATACCGCCATTGCGCTGAACTTTGCCAGCACAAGGCCGCAAGCGGGACAGGTGGCAGGCAACGACTGATCGGCGGGCAGCGCTGCGTGGCCGCACTTAGGACAAACGGGATAAGCCATGGTTGCGGGCTTTTTTTGTTATCGTGAATTTGCGTTTTGCCGGCAGCCCTCTACCCAGACTTGCCAATCTCTCGCCAGCTTGTAAACGAGACAATACTTGATATCCGGCCCGTTAGGATAATTTCCGGGGCGCCTGTGGGGCGGTCTGCGCTTGCGACGCCAGGCGAGCATACAAAAAAACGGTTATCCGGTTTCGATACTGCTCACTGCCTGCGTTGTTGCAGCATGATCAAAATGTCACGTGCAGTGTTTAGCCGCCATATCAGAGTTGAATATCTAGCGCATCGGCTGCGGGCGGGGAGGGTTCGTCAACTTTTAATTTTTTTTCTGCTTTCGCGATCTCGCTTAAAAATAAATCGCGGACCCATTCCGCTCCCTTGCACTCGATCTGCGCGCCGGTGGCTCCCGTCGTCCGCATCGCAGTGAGGAGCGATTCGAATTGCGGACGCAAATTCTTGAGCACTCGCTTACGAGTGGTCGCCGGCAGCGCCTGCACTAACGCAGACATCACCGCGATCGTGCCGGCGGCTTGTCCTATTAAAAACGCTTCGTCGTGTTCGTGAGTCACTTTTTCACCTCCTGTCCATCATTAAACGCCAATTATTGCCCACACAGTTTCCTGAATGGCGCAATTATAAACAGCCTCGCATGTTGATCACCAAATCGGATATCGCGGCTCACCCGCCGAGGCGGTCACAGCACCCTCCATGCGGCTGAAACGCGCGCGCTAATTGCTAAGCCTTTGAAGTCCTACAAAAAATTGCGCGGCAAGACTACAGACTCCGATCTCTGGTTGGTCGAACAATGCTGTCAACAGCCTGCATCCTCAATTATTCGACGCAATTAGCGAAAAAAGTTATCCGCATTTTGTGATCAACGTCCGGTCCTGAAGCCGCCGCTCGTAAGTGGCATCAGCATGTCTTATGTCCGCCATCAAGGAGAACTGTCATGAACAAAGATCAAGTCAAAGGTGAAGTGAAAAATATTGCCGGCAAAGTGCAGGAGAAAGCTGGTAAGGCCGTCGGAAGCACGGAGCAGCAGATTAAAGGCCAGGCCAAACAAGTCGAAGGAAAGATTCAAAAAGGTGTCGGCAACGTTGTGGAAGCCGTTAAAGACTCCAGAAAGAATTAAGCATTGTTAAGCAAGTTGCGCGGTTTACGCTAAAGGGTAGGTTTACGCTAAAGCATACTAAGCCGCGTTATTGCTTCCCTAAGGTTGGTCCGGTGGCGGGCTTGGGGCAGCCATAATCCGGCTCCCCTTGAGCGTGATGGCACGGTAACTGCGGCGGACCTTTATCCGGCAATCGTTTTCAATCATGCGAAGCTCGCTTACAACAGCGTGGCCGCATGGCTCGATGACACGGCGCCCGCGCCATCGAAGTTGGCGGCGGTGCGCGGCATCGAGGAGCAACTGCGCACGCAGGACCGGGCCACGCAGTCGCTGCGCAAGGTGCGCCGCGAGCGTGGCGCATTACGGCTCGAAACTGTGGAAGTGCGAACGGTATTCACCAGGGAAAATTGGCCGCCGCGCTGTTGCTTCATTCGCGAATTGGCACCCGGTTCGACGCCATTGTGACCGGCGCATCGGACAAAGGCACGTGGGTGCACATCTCCGGGCCAACTGCCGAGGGCCGGGTCGCTCGAGGATCTGAGGGCCTTCAGGTTGGTGATCGCGTTTCGGTCGCCCTGACTCATATTGATGTCGCACGCGGCTTTATCGACTTTGCCGTAGCGAAGAGAAAAACCTGACTGCGTTCGATCAGGCGCTAAACCCGGTTGCGTACGAACTGAAACATTCCTCGCCAGCAGTGGCTGGCCCCGCCGCACGCAGTTTAGCTTTGCAATCAGATAAAGACTGACAGACCAACTTGCTTGGCAGGTAAATACTTGAAGGCTCTGGCCGCATGCGGAAGAAAATTCAGCAGCGAGACCGGAGTAACTCGTCGATTAAACATTTCGAAAGGAAAGTTATGAGACCCATCGAGTTCGGCTCTTCAAATTTTGCGTCATCTTTGGATTTGCGCCTTATTGCATTCACATTCTTGCTGATTACATCGATAGTCCCGGCCCGCGCGGACCTGGTCACATATTCTGCGAACGGCGCGACTGCAGGCGATATTCAAACAACGGTAGACAGCTTTCGAACCGTCCTCGGGGCTTTGAATTCCAATGTTGCAGGCAGCTTCGGGAGCGGTCGCCGTGAAATCAATTGGGATGGTGTCCCGGACGCACTTTCCGCGCCTAACAACTTACCGGCCAATTTTTTTAACGTGAACTCGCCGCGCGGCGTCGTTTTTTCGACGCCGGGTACTGGATTCCAGGTCAGCGCCAATGCCGTCGCGGGCCCCATAGAATTCGGCAACATCAATGCGACCTATCCGGGTTTGTTCACGACATTTAGTGCTCAGCGGTTATTCACCGCGCTTGGCAGCAACATCATTGACGTTAATTTCTTCATCCCCGGTAGCACTACGCCGGCTTTCACAACAGGGTTCGGGGCGGTCTTCTCGGATGTCGACCTGGCAAATACGACCACTATTCAATTTTTTAATCTTGCGAACGCATCGATCGGTAACGTCTTCGCTCCAAATATCGCGGGCAACCAGACACTGTCATTTGCCGGCGGACTGTTCAATGCGGGCGAACAGGTTGGGCGCGTTCGTATTACGAGCGGAAATTCCGCGCTTGGCCCTAACGAATTACTTCCTGCTGCGGACCTCGTGGTCATGGACGATTTTCTCTACGGTGAACCACGTGCCGTATCGGCCATCCCTGAGCCGGCAACCTTTATTCCGCTGATGCTTGGCCTTCTGCTGATTGCGGGCTATCGGCGGAGCGCTGCGCAACGGGATTAACTGCGCCCACCGCCGCCATGTACTCCGGATAATTGTGAATCGCCGGAAGCTGATTTTGCCTTGAAAGGGCAAGTCGCCGTGCGGCACAAAGATGGCCGCGCTGAATAAATTTTCTAGATGCGTGCAAGAAAATTTTAAGCACGCAGAAAACGTGAACAGCGCGCACACGCGATGACGGTGCAGGAAGCTTTCAAAATCGAAACCCGCGGCCGTGGCGCTATAGAGATCACCGCGGAAGTCGTGCGCATCGTGAGTGCCTCAATAATCGAGCGTGGAACTGCGCATGTATTCGCGCAGCACTCGAGTTGTTCGGTGATGATTACCGAGAATGCCGACTCGACTGTACGCCGCGATCTTGAAACGCTAGCGCAGCGCTGGGCGCCCGATGCCGATGCGGTGTATCGCCACGATACGCAGGGCGATGACGACATGGCGGCCCACGCGCGCGGCGTGCTCGCCGGCGCGTCCGTCACCGTACCCGTCGCATAAGCTAAGCTTTTACTCGGCACGTAGCAGGGCATTTACCGGTGGGAACACCGCACGCAGGCACCCAAGCGTCGACTCGTAGTCACGGTGAGCGGAGAGCGCGGCGCCGGCTATTCGGAAACATTTTTCATTCACTGCCCGGGCGTTTGACCGCCTATGAGCGCGGTGATAAGGTGCTGTTGGGCAAAAAAAGTTACAAAAACTCAATTTTGCCGCGACATTCTGGCGAAGCTACAGACGCGTCGTATGGAATGGACTTGACCCCGTTGAAGCAGCGAAGAGCGCGGCTTTTGCCGGACTCCCGACCGGGATCGTTTGACTGCAGGAGGAGAATTATAATGCGCAAAATTCTGTTAACCGGCGTGGCGGCAATCAGTATTGCAGCCTTAAGTTTCGTTGCACCACCTTCACTGGAGGCGCAGCAGGTGGCCGTGGTCGCCATCGATAACGACGACATCGGCGGCGTGGTCAGCGGGCCAAAGGGGCCGGAAGCCGGCGTCTGGGTGATCGCGGAAACGCGCGACCTGCCGGTGCGTTTCATCCGCATCGTAGTCACCGACGATCAGGGCCGCTATGTCATCCCCGATCTGCCGAAGGCCAATTACGACGTGTGGGTGCGGGGCTATGGCCTCGTCGATTCGCCAAAAGTAAAGAGCGCGCCCGGCAAGCAGCTTGCCTTGAAGGCCGTGCCCGCGCCGAACGAAGCGGCCGCCGCAAAGTATTACCCGGCGATCCATTGGTTCGCGATGATGAAAATCCCCGAGGCCAGCGTGTTCGGCAGCAAAGATGCGCCGGAAAACGTGAAGCTCACCGACTATCTCAACGGCATGAAGAACAACGGTTGCGTCGGCTGCCATCAGCTCGGTCAATTGTCGACCCGCACAATTCCGAAATACCACCTCGATGGCAAGACACATGAGGAAGCGTGGGTGCGCCGCATTCAATCCGGACAAGCAGGCGAAAATATGGTCTTGCAGGCCGCAGGTCAGCTCGGTGGCATGCCCTTCAAGTACCTGGCCGACTGGACTGAGCGCATCGCGAAAGGCGAACTGCCGGATACCAAGCCGACACGGCCGCAAGGCGTCGAGCGCAACATCGTGGTTACGCTTCGCGACTGGCACAATCCTAAACAGTATTTGCATGACCTGATCGCGAGCGACCGGCGTTATCCGACGGTTAACGCGTACGGGCCGGTCTATGGCCAGTGCGAGCACGCCTGCAATGACATGCCGATTCTCGATCCGATTAAAAACGTCGCGACGAATTTCGTGCTGCCAACGACACCCGACATGCCGCTCGCGCTCGGGCCCGGCAATGCCGGCTCTATAAAGATTCTGCAGTCCTCAGCCTATTGGGGCGAAGAAAACATCTGGGACAGCAGGGCCAATAATCACAACTCGATGTTCGACCGCAAGGGTCGCATCTGGCTCGCAGCGACAGGCCACAAACCGGATAACCCCGACTTTTGCAAAAAAGGGTCGAGCCACCCGTCGGCCGTCGAGTTCCCGCTCAACAGCACCAACCGCCGTGTCACGATGTACGATCCGAAGACCGGCAAGTACACCGCCTATCAGACCTGCTTCGGTTCGCATCATGTTCAGTTCGGCTACGACGCCAACGAAACGCTGTGGGCAAGTACCGGCGGCGGCGGCGGCAATGTTGGCTGGATCAATACCAAGATGCTCGACGAGACCGGCGACATCGAAAAATCGCAGGGCTGGACCGCGCTGGTGCTCGACACCAACGGCAACGGCGTGCGCGACGAGTACACCGAGCCGGGCAAGCCGATGGACCCGACCAAGGACATGCGCATCGGCGCCACGTTTTACGCGGTAATGCCGAGCCCGACCGACGGTTCAGTATGGGGAACATTGCGCGGTAATCCGGGCGCAGTCGTGCGCATCGATCCGACCAAGAACCCGCACAAATCGCTGGCCGAGCAATACAACGTCCCGCTGCCTGGCTTCGGCCCCCGCGGCGGCGACATCGACAAGCAAGGCCGCGTGTGGGTTTCGCTCGCGAGCGGTCACATGGGAGTGTTTGACCGCCGCCTATGCAAAGGGCCGCTCAACGGCCCGAAGGCAACCGGCAACCATTGCCCCGAAGGCTGGGCGTTTCACCAGTATCCGGGCCCGGGCTTCAAGGGCATCGGCGAGAACAGCGCCGAGGCGAGCTACTACTCGTGGGTTGACCAGCACAACACCTTCGGCCTCGGCGACGACATCCCGATGTCGACCGCCAACCAGATGGACGGCCTTGTCGCTCTCAACAAGGACGGCAAGATGGTTTCGATCCGCGTGCCCTACCCGCTCGGCTTTTACGCCAAGGGATTTGATGGCCGCATCGACGATCCGAACGCCGGCTGGAAGGGCCGCGGCCTGTGGGCTGCAAACGGGGATCGCACGCCATGGCTGATCGAAGGCGGCAAAGGCACCAAGCCGCTGGCAGCGCATTTCCAACTCAGGCCCGATCCGCTGGCGAAATAAATACCGGCGGCGCGACTGACATAATCGCGCCGCCTTTTCCATCCGGGGAATCGTATGGACTTCGTGCTCGACTACATTTCCGTCAACACGTTCTGGACCATCCTGTCGATCGTTCATGCGTTGCTGGCGGTTGCACTGCTCGGTGCGCTCACGCATCAGGCAGTCGCCGTGCTCGCACCGACGCGCGCCGGCGCCGCCGGTGGTTTCGTCACGCGTTTTCGCTCGGTATCGGGACCAAGCTATGCTGCCGCAGTTTGCTTGTTATGGCTTCTCGCCTTCATTTTCGGCGGCTGGATATACACCAAGTATCGAATCTACGTGCGCATTCCGATCGAGCAAGAGGGCTTTTGGAAAACCCTCGGCGCGTTTGAGTTGAAAGAGCACCTCAGCACAATCGGCCTGGGCCTCCTGCCGGTGTATTGGTATCTTTGGAAGAACGTGCGCAACGCCGCGTATGCCAACGCACGCAAATGGCTGACCGTCGTGCTGGCCGCGATCTGCTGGTATGCGTTCCTGACCGGCCATATCGTCAACAACGTTCGCGGGTTCGGATCATGAGCGCAAATCCGGACAATGCCCGCGATACATCGTCGCGTTTCGGCACCTTCGCTCTGGTGTTCGGCGTCAGTTTTGCCGTCCTCTACGTGGTCTGCGACATGGCGGCGTTGCCGATGTTCACCTACCACCCCGGCACCGACCGCATCGATCCTGGCTTTGCGCCGGCCCGGCGCGATGAAGGCCCTGCCATGTACTGGTACGGCTGGATCGCATCTTCAACTCTCGGCGCGTCCATCCTCGGCTTGCTCGCCGTTCTGTTGCCGGAAAACATTGGCCGCAAAATTCCGTTGGCACTCGCTTGGATTGCGCCCGTGGTTTTGCTGCCCATATTGATTTATTCATTAAAGTTTTACTGGCGTTGGTAACAGCCCGGCGCCATGCGGGCGCCGCGTTTTGCGCCACATCGTTACACCCCGTTATTAAACCAGCGGCGGTTGCGCTGAAATCGTTACCTGCGTACAGAGTCGAAGGGGCACTATGATAATTCGTGCAAATACGCTGGCCATCGCGATGGTGATCGGAATGACTGCGGCGCCACCCGCCTTCGCCGGCGGAGATGACTATGACGCATCCAACGACGTCAAAGGCGCAGGGCCCGCTTACTTCGGGTTCGTGCGCGATGCGCGCGGCTCGGCGGTGGTGGATGCGCAGGTCGTACTGCAGCCCAAAAAGGGCAAACCCGTATTGCTGAAATCTAATGTGCTCGGCCTCTACCGCGGCCACATCAGCAAGGATGTCCTGCCGGACGACGTGCAGCTCTCTTGCGTGAAGACAGGCTATAAGCAAATTAAAGTCAATCGCCGCACGCCGCCCGGCCAAAACTTGATGTTCATCGAGACTGAATGCACCATGCAGCGTTTGTAAGGCGCGGCCCAGTCTCGCGCGACTGCATCGTCGCTGTTCTTTTTTTTGCACTCTGCAGCTCCGGCACCGCGCATGCGCAAATAACAGCGGCGCGGCCGGACACCATCTTCATCAATGGCAAGGTTGTTGTCTATGACGGCGCGCCTGCGCAGGCGTTAGCGGTACGCGACGGAAAAATTGTAGCGATCGGCAATTCGCCGGGCATCCGCGCACTAGCCGGCCCCCCGACCCGCATCATTGATCTTGGTGGCCGCACGGTTATCCCGGGCCTGATCGATTCGCATATCCACGCCATCCGCGCAGGCCTCAGTTACTCTACCGAGGTGCACTGGTCCGGCGTGCGTACGCTTAAAGAAGCACTCGACCGCATACGCGTAGCAGCACAAGCGGCGCCGCATAAATCATGGATAGTGATAGCGGGCGGTTGGACCGAACGGCAGTTCCGCGAAGACCGCCGACCGACGCAGGCCGAGATCGCCGCCGCAGCCCCCGATCATCATGTCTATATCCAGTTGCTCTACAGCAATGTGCTGCTCGACCGGCGCGGCGCCAAAGAGCTCGGCGTCACTGCCAATTCTGAACTGACCGCACGCCTTACCATCGAGCGCGATAAGGACGGTCAGCCGACCGGCTGGCTCGCCGGCGACAACCGCGCCATTAGCGACCTCTTTAACCTGCTGCCGCGACCGACGTTCGCGCAAATGCTCGAAGGCACGCGGGCGTTTTTCCGCGTCCTTAATGCCATGGGCATTACAGGCGTAAACGATCCAGGTGGCTACAACCTCGAAAGTCCCGACTACCAACCCCTGCTTCAAGTCTGGCGTGAGCGCGCGCTCACATTACGCGTGCGCTATAGCCTGAGTGCGCCGCGCCGCGGCCGCGAACTTGAAGATTTCAAAGAGCTGACGCAGATGCTGCCGATGGGCTTCGGTGATGATTGGTTGCGCTTTAATGGGATCGGCGAAAACGTTACCTGGGGGCACTACAACAACGACGATCCGAGCGATGCCCAGAAAGATCATCTCTACGAAGTGTTGCGCTGGGCTGTATCGCGTGGCATGACCGCGACTTTTCACTGGCGCAACGACCGCCCTGTTCATCACCTGCTTGATGTATTGGCGCGCGTCAACGCCGACACGCCCATCGCGAAATTGCGCTGGTCCATTGCGCATCTCAACGACGCATCGCCCGCAACTCTCAAGCGTTTGAAGACAATGGGGATGGGCTGGCTGGTGCAGAACGCGTTCTATTTCCGCGGCGAGGCATTTCTCGCCCAGCGCGGCGCCGATGCTGCGCTGGGCGCGCCGCCGCTTGTCAGCGCTCTAAAGCTCAACCTGCCGGTCGGTGGCGGTACCGACGCGCACCGCGTCATGGGACCTAACCCTTTCGTCGCGCTGCAATGGATGCTCGATGGCAAAACCATTTCCGGCATCGCCATGCGCGCACCGGAAGAAACGCCGACGCGAATCCAGGCTCTACGCCTTTACACGCAAGGCAGCGCCTGGTTCAGTTTCGAAGAGAACGCGCGCGGCGCGCTCGCGGTCGGCAGGCTCGCCGATCTTGCAGTGTTGAACCGCGATTACCTCAGCGTGCCGATCGATCAAATTGGCGGCACCGTCTCGCTGCTGACTATGGTGGGCGGGCGCATCGTTTACGCCGACGGCCCCTACACAGCGCTCCAAGAAAAACGGCACGACACGAAAGGGGCAATTGTTCCTACGAAATGACGCGGAAAAATCCTACATCTGAGAACCTGCTTTATCCGCACAATGAAGTTTACGAACTTTTCAAGGAACGGCCATGACATGGGTCATCGTAGAACGCACCTGGATTGAAGCGCGCGGAAGGATGAAAGATCAATGGACCACATTGTCCGACGATGATCTTGACGCGATCAACGGCAGGCGCGATGGGCTGGTGTCGAAGCTGCAGGAGACTCACCGCCTAACGTCGGAAGAGGCGGATCGCGAAGTCACTGACTGGGAATTGCGCAACCACGATTTGTTCGCAGAAACCGCGGAACAAATAAAGCCTTATGTGGGTATTGCCAGGCAGTGAGTTAATTTTGCAAACAAGCACCGCTTGGCTACAGCACTGTGATCCGTCAATTTAAAACTTCTTGTACGGCGAATTCACACCTTTAAAACTTCAGCATCGAGTCCGGCTTCGAGCTCGACGGCGTTCGCCATCATGCACAGCATGCTGTAATAGCCGATCGCCCCGGTGAACTCGATAAACCCCTCATCGCCGAAGCGCGCCTGCGGCGCTTTTGCAGTCTCGTCGCCGACGCGATGCCGGCAAATCAGCTCGCGGGTGAATTCGATGATTTGCGCGTCTTCTGCCGGGATGCCCCGCGAATGCTTCTCGCGGATCGCGTCGATGGTCGTCTCCGCAATATCCTGCCGCCGGGCTGAACCGGTTTGCGCACCCCATACGTAGAACGTGTCAAATTCGCGTGCGACCGTCATCGCGGCAAGCACGCGCGCACGCATATCGAGCGCACCCTCGAAGCGCACGAAGTCGCCAAGGTTCTTCATGTGCTCGGCGAGTGTCGGGCAGTGCAGCAGCATGGTGAACGGCCCTTGCACCGCGCCGCGGCTCGCAACGATCGCATCGAATATCGCTCGATGCCCGGGCGCCACCTGACCCTTGCTGGTTAAGGATGTTATGCGTCTTTCGATCGACCTGAAGCGCTCGACACGCGTTACGAGAAAACCGGCGAGTGATGCGACTCAGCAAGCGGCATCACGGATTTTCAAAAAGACATTGCTGGCGGCAGCCGGCCCCGCTGCGCCTTGACTGCCGCCACTTAAACGAGCGGCGCGTCCGCGGGCAGGCGGTTGCGCCGGCGATCCAGCCACCAGGCAAGCGCCGGGAGCAGCAGGAACGACCCGGGCAATGCGAGCACGATCAAATACGGGCCGATGCTCGACAGACGACGCAAATGTATTCTCAAATCTGCCTTGTCTTCGGGCGTCCAGGATTGCTTATTGCGTGGTTTCATCAGCAGCGGCATCAGGTGCTTGACCTGAAGAATTTCACGAAGCAAGTGTTTTTTTTCACGCTCGGTTAGGCGGCAAATGGAGCGGTACGCGTTGGCGCCGGCGCTGCGAACTTTGGCAAAGTGAGACGGGTGGTCCATATCCAGCGTTTGGATTGCAAGATGCGGACCAGTCCTGCACGGGCTGGGATAGCCGGAAAACCGTGACAAAGTTATCGAATCAACGCGAGGTGCGTTGAAGACAAGGCAACTGCGGCGGAGAACTGACAGGTTTCGGAAATTGGGAACCGTATGCCCGCTTTTTGGCGGATGCACTATGTAATCGGGATGACCTTAGCGATGAATTGGTTAAGTGCTTTTCGGTCGACTCGATTTTTACACAGCGCATGACGCGCAAGTAATTGAACCAGGGAACACTACCCGCGCACGACCGGCCTCGCTAAAACTCAGCCTTTCTTTGGCGCCCAGCCGTAAGCCTTTTCGCAGGCACCACCCATCAACATTGCACGCTCACTGTCGCTTAGACGCTCGGTCATCCGAAAAGGCTCGACGGCCTGTTCGTAATTGACGACTGCAAAGGCACGCGTCCAATCGGTGCCCCATAAGCAGCGGT
Source organism: Betaproteobacteria bacterium (assembly GCA_025360445.1). Taxonomy (GTDB): domain Bacteria; phylum Pseudomonadota; class Gammaproteobacteria; order Burkholderiales; family SG8-41; genus PALSA-1004. Next base: position 15,728 of record JANYCE010000060.1, on the reverse strand, counting down.
CGAAACCCCACGCGTCGAATATGCGCGCGAGCGGGTCCCAGATGTCCGGGTAGGGATCCGGTTTTTGCGAGAGCGTGCAGGCGCCGCTGATCTTGATCACCGCATTTTTGCGCTTGGCGAGCTCCAGGACTTTGGGCAGGTCGGCCCATGGCTGAGCGGCAAGCGCCTCAGGCGTGCGCGGCTGCATGATGGCCAGATGGTCGATGATAAATCGCGTGTCGGGATGTCGATCAACCAGCGCTGTGCCCACGTCCACGTTGCCCCAGCACAGCATGTTGACCGGCAAATCGTAATTCACCGCTGCGCGCAGTATCCGGTCGAGGCCCGGATCGTTTACCTCGCGCTTGCCTTCCTTCGGCATCATGATGCGGATGCCGACCGTGCCGGGCGACTTCTTCCACTCAGAAATGACATCGGCCACCGCGGGATCATCCGGGTCTACCGGCTTGACGAGAGCGAACCGGCCGGGATGAGCGCGTTGCACTTCCACTGCATAGCTCGCGTCGTAGCGATACATGGAGAAGGGAGAAATGAAGATTGCACCGTCGACGCCGACCTCATCCATCGCCGCCACCATCTCGTCACCGGTAACGTGAGCGGGCCAATTCGGCACCGTGTGCCAAGGCCGGGTCGGCGTGTTGGCCTCATAGGCGTGGATCTGGCAATCGATAATCGTCATTGGGGAAACTCCTCTCAAATTGTTTGACGGTATTGCAACAGATCGTGTCTGCGGTGTCTAGAAAGGAACCGTAAAAATATATCAATGCAGCTTGCAGATGCTCTTGTTCGATGCCGTCTCGATTACAGGTACGCTTCTTAACGAGAAGCTGCGTTTGCGTTGTCGCGAAGCGACAAATGGGATATGACACACGCAATAACCGAAGCAAAAAAAAACCGCCAAAGCGGTTTTTTTTGATTGCCAAACAAACCGATTAAGCGATTTTCTGCCTGCTGCGACGCGCTACGAAACCAAGCAGTCCAAGACCGGAGAGCAGCATCGCGTAGGTTTCGGGCTCTGGAACAACCCCGATGGGTGTTATTGCTCCGCTAAAACCCAATGTAATGACGCGTCCGACCGCATCAAAGTCGATCGGGGTCAACCCACCGGTGCTGGTAAAGAAATTATGAGAAAAATTGTTGTTAATGTCGTTGACCGTGAATCCCAGTGAGACGCCAAACGGGCTCAGCGTAAAACCGGACTCACCTTGGCTTAAACCGGTCGCTGACACCAGGAACGGCAGGAAGCCAAACAGCGCGGGTTCCGGCCCGGGTGTTGCCGGTTGATGATTTCCGTCCTCAGAAAAGGCAACCAGTCCACCCCCCCGCGTTCAAATAGCTGATGATCGCGGGTGCGCGGTTGTTTAAAGCCCGGAGGTCATTGCCCGTCAGGGTCCCGCCGTGGTCCGAAGGGACGAATATCGCGCTGAAGGGCGAAAGATTGATTGTCGAAAGTGTTGTCGAATTTACTATCACATAATGGTTTCCCGGCGTATTGCCAGCTGTATACCCGCTGGCGATTAGACCTAGCTCGGAGTTGAGGTGATCGCCAAGGGAAATATTGCTCGTATCGCTCTGGACGAACAAAATGGGCGCCGTATTCCCATTCCTCGCGAATAACAAGCTTTGCTGAATAAAATGCTGTACTCCTGCGGTATTCCCCGTGATGGCGTGAAAATCTGCATCGTGCCCTGACACGATTATATTTCCCGCATACGAAGGTAACGTCCACATCAAACATGCGCTTATAGCCAATAATTGCAACGAATTTTTCACGCGGCTTTTCATATATGCCTTTCTAAAGAAATAAAATTTCGGAGTGCAAAAAGTAGATCCAGAGAACGCTATTGCTTTGTCCCAAACATGCAAATACAAAAATATAATAGTGGCTTGGATCTTATGGGTATGTAGGCATATTCCAATCGTGTGTGTAGGACGCAATGAAAGGGAAATAATTTTAGGCGCGGTCGGTCTTAGCCTGACGTGCTGCCGTTGTTGATTTCTTTTCTAAATAACCCATCTCACATACAGGGCGCCCATCTTTTTAAATGAGCGCATAGTGACCTGCGGGTCGCATCACCGCTCGGTAAGCTTTGCTTTAAGTATCGCGGCTTAAACGAAACCATCGCTTCGCGCGAATCACATGGAAAATATTCGCCCGCGGGTTTCAGCTTGCTTGGTGTTGTAGCGCATCGCAGGAACCAGAAATCCACTTGACCGATGCCGCGGCGTCCCACAAACCCGGGTCTGACAAGGTCGCATAGCGCTCACGCGCGCAGGGAGGACGTCAGCGAATTACCTTGTCGTCCGTTGTAGTACCTATAAAGCGCAAAAACAACATGGCCTGTGCGCTAACCGATGCGACATCACCGTGCGCTAACCGAGGCGACATCAATATGCAAAAAACCGCGTGCAGATTCCCGGCGACCCTTGCAATGGTCGCGTTACTGGCAGCTTGCACGTCACCCAAACTGATTGAGCGATCGACTCCGCCGGAGACATCAGTTGACCGGTCCCCAACAACAGGGCCGGATCAGGCCGCAGAAGCAGAGCCGCCGGTCATATCAAAAATTGATCCTATAGCTGGCGTGCCCCGAGATAAGCCGCTTGCCACGGTGCCGATGGGCGCGATAGAACGCATCGACTGCCTGACCGGCACACCGGATTGGCACGCGAGAATTGCCTTTGAAGCAAAGGGCGGACAGGTGCTTGGCTTCGCGTATTACAGCAAATGGAAACCGCGCACCTGTTCGATTGACCTCATGCGCGATACCGCAGGGAGCAAATGGCATACCGCTGCGGATGGCGCCGTTCACGTCAATACGCCGCAAGGCCGCTTTCTTATCCGCACGCGCGCCGAGTCCTACGTGTTTGAGTTCGAGCGTGTGCAACGCCGTAAATTCTGCGGGATGCCTGGAGAAATCAACGGCACGATGACGATTCAGCGAGGGTCTGCCAAGCCGCAGTGTTCGGCGACGGGCATCATGGATACCAACGACCCCTATCTGGACGGCTTGTACAAGTTAAAACGGTAGTCCGCGAAAGCAAACCTTCGACAAGCCGAGCGCAATGAAATGGCGCTGAAGCGCAGTAATATAGAAACGATCGCCTTCATAAATTAGCTGGGCAACTCCGGCTTCGATCGAATTAAAGCGAAACATGTTTCCCCGGTGCAAGACCTGGAGTCTTCGAGCAAGCGATTGATGCGGTTCTCGCGCCTACCGGGGCTTTTGCGCCTGTCCCGCCTGTTTGATTCGCTCGCGCAGGCCATCAATGTCCTTGCGCTCGCCACGCACGCGAAAATGAGCCCCATCCGTTTCGGCGCGCTCCTCTAGCACCTCGCAAACTGCAAACAGCTCGCCTCGCAATTGCTGTGCCGACCATGGTATGAACAACTCGGCTTTGACCAGACGCCGGCCAAAAAATGCACGGATCGCCTTGTGCAGTTTGGCGATGTCATCAGTGTCAACGGCGCTTATTACGATGCACTTGGGGTACTGTGCACGCAATTTCCTGGCACGTTCGGCCTGTGCCTTGGCATCGCCGGTCTGATCGATCTTGTTAAACACGCGCAGTCGCGGCACCTTGCCCGCGTCGATTTCTTCGAGCACCTTCTCGGTCACTTCGATCTGGCGCTCAAATCCGGGGTCGCTAGCGTCAATCACATGCAGCAGCAACGACGCCCCGGCGGCTTCTTCGAGCGTTGACTTGAACGAGGCGACAAGATCGTGCGGCAGGTTTTTGATGAAACCCACCGTATCGCTCACCAGCACACGCGGCACTCCCTCGGGAACCAGCGCACGCACGGTGGTGTCGAGCGTCGCAAACAGTTTGTTGGCGACCAGCACCTCGCTCCCCGTCAGCGCACGCATCAAAGTCGATTTGCCCGCGTTCGTGTAGCCAATCAGCGCTACGCGCGCCAGCCCGATGCTTTCCTGGCGCCGCGCACGCTGTGTCTGGCGTTCGAGATCAAATGCAATGATCTCTTCCTTCAATTCTGCGATGCGGTCGCGGATCTTGGTGCGCTCTGCCTCACCGGCGCCTTCACCGGATCCGCGGCCGCCGACACCGCTGCGTTGCCGCCCTTGAGGCCCGGCCAGCTTGGCCGCCTCGCGCAAGCGAGGTGCCAGGTAACGCAAGCGCGCGATCTCGACCTGCGCGCGTGCTGCATTGGAGCTGGCGTGGCGGTGAAAGATTTCGAGAATCACCATGGTTCGGTCCATCACTTCGCAACCAATCTCGTTTGCAAGGTTGCGCGCCTGTGACGGCGAAATATCGTGATCCACCAGCATGAATTCGGCCTGGCGGGCGCCAGACGTTTCCCGCGACGCTTCTTCGGACGGGTCCACCCCGGTCTCACCCTGCACAAAGCGCTTAATCTCCGCGCGCTTGCCGGTGCCCAGGTAGGCCGTCGAATCAAAACTGGCGCGCTTCTGCGTAAACGTGGCCACCACCTCGAAGCCTAGCGTCTTGGCCAATTCACGCAGTTCGTTCAACGATGACTCAAGCTCTGCATCGCCCACCGACTGCAGTTGCACGGCAGCGACGATAGCGCGCCGCGGGGTGACTTTATTTTTTTTTGACATTCGGCAGCGAACTTTTATTTATGCGTCAGTGCGGCTCGTTCCAGCCCGTTGTCTTCGCGCCTTCCGTTGCGACTAGAACAAAGGCCATCACACACGGCTCCGTTCCACGGTTGTTCCAGTTGTGCAATGTCCCACGCTGGATGACCACATCGCCGGGCTTTAGATGCACTTCGCCATCTTCCATTTCCATCCACATTTCTCCGGACAGGCAGATTGCATAATCAATGGAATCGGTTTTGTGCCACCGCGCTACGTTTTTTGGCTCATAGCGGCCGTAGCGAAATACGGAGCCGCCAGCGAGACTCGTGCCAAGGTCCCATGTGTTTGGATCTTCTTCAGTGGTCTCCGCTGGCAGTTTGCGCGTCGCCCACATTGGAATGTTGTCGAATCCCGGACGTAAGTTAACGGGCACGATTTCGCTGTCCCACTTGATGCAGCTTTTCCCGTCTTTATTAAACCCGGTGACGACTCTGCGGCCTTTAATGCTCATTGCTAGTTTCTCCTATGAATGCGGTTTGAATGAACGCTTGATTGCAATACCGCCTCCGGCGTAGTTTACTGCACGGTCGAACATTTTAAGACCGTAACGGTGAAAAGCGGGGCCTACTTATTCATCCCGAGCCTCGCCGCACTCAGGTTTCTGGCTGCGTTTGCGCCATCTGCGTAATAACGCAGTGGCCTTAAACGCGGGAAAAGCGGCCGCCTGATTACACGCCCACTGATTGCTACGCGGGATCGGCTGCCTGGAAATACAGGGATGCGAAAGGCCGCGCATGCCCCAATCCCGCTCACTGCTTCACCGCCAATACCCCGTCGCCATTCAGCGCTGCCGCGAACCCGGCGTGGCGCAGGCGTTTAATCACCTCGCCGGCCACATCGCGCCCGCCCGTCAATTTGTTCGGCGCCCCGGTGTAATGAAACAGTTTGCCTTTGCGCTTTATGACCCTCGCCATTTGCCCGTAAAAGGACTGCGAGTACAGTTCGCCCGCAGTCCCGAAACGCGGTGGATCATGCAAGATTGCGTCAACGGATCCAGTGGGAAGCGTGCCGATTTGTTCCGTAATGTCGCCCTGGCGTAACGTCAGGCTATCAGCGGGTTCTGGCGACCACGGATTGAGCGTGCGCAGCCAAATTACATCGGCGTTCTTTTCATAGGAGAGCACCTGCTTCGCCTGCCCGAGCACACACCAGGCGGCAAAATAGCCCAAGCCACCGCACGTATCCAAAACCACTTTGCCCCGCGGTTCAATCAAACTGACTTTGCGCTCCGCATCCGCATAAGGCGAGACATGCGCGGTGGGTAACATCTTGACGCCGTCGATCTGAAACGTGGGCGGTCCCCACTCCGTCGGCACCAGCTTGATCAGCGACGTTGCGTAGCGCGCCACTGGCTCAAAGTTTTCGCCATCCCAGTGGTAAACGGTCGCGTCCTTACAGGCTGGCAGATAGGAAAACTGCCTGCCCCGCCAGCGCCATCCTGCAATATCGACCTCGACCGTGGTGATAGAACGACCGAGGTCCAGCGAACATTCAACCGTCGACGCACCCGCACGTGCACCAGTCCACAGTGTTTCATGTATCTTTCGAGTTAAGAGCGGTCCGATCATTTCATCCTGCAGATTCGAATCAGCGTTACGGTCCTGTCACATTAACAGCGGGATCATCGCACTCCCCGTCCGGATGCACTGTAAAAACCTATGCGGTGCCCGTGTTGCTGTCAGGAACCGAAGACGGCGCCATCTGGAGCACGCTGCCGTAAAATGCTAAAGTCCGGCACCACATTTTTTCCGACGCAGGTCAGTCGCTCCACAGTAAGCGCTGTTCTAAAGCGGCAGACGCCACTGAGACGACCCGGGCCCGACCCAATACAAGCTAACTAATCAGGCACGAGCGCACCGCGCACTTTTTTACGCATACTTGCGCCACACCTCGCCCAATCCGGCGCGCAACGCCGGATTAACACCACCATCATTTCACAAAACAAAATGAGCTCCTACTCCTCCGATCGTACCCGCAGTAAAGCCCCGCTCGTAGTCGTCCTTCTGATCGTCATCGCCGCCCTGGCCGTCGGGGCGTGGTTTCTCCGCGCGCGCTTCGAAGCGGATCCGCCGCAGATTCACCTTTCGCCCAACGTGGATGCGATGGGCCTGGCCCCGCTTGAGCTGCAATTCTCCGACAAGGGGGCGGGCCTGAAGTCAATTACCGCCACCTTGTCACAAGGCGGGACCGACCATCCACTCGCCTCCGAGCAGTTTAGCCAGCCGGTAGGCGAAAAGAAAATTACCGTGACCCTCGCCAAACTGCCGGGGATCAAGGAAGGCCCGGCGGTGCTTCGCATCACCGCACGCGACGCCTCGCTGTGGCGCTTGTTCAAGGGCAACGAGACTGTCGTCGAGAAAAACGTGTCGATCGACATTACGCCGCCCACGCTTGACCTCATCGCCGACGATCGCTATGTCAACTTCGGCGGCGTCGGCGTAATTATCTACAAGCCTTCGGCCGACACGGTAACCACCGGCGTAAAAATGGACGGCCATTTTTTCCCCGGTTTCGGGGGCCAGGTGAAGGACCACCCGGATCACTTCATCGCCCTCTTCGCGCATCCCTACAACGCGCCGCCCGAGGCGCGGCCCACGCTCATCGCCACCGACAAGGCCGGCAACACGCGCGAGATGCGGCTCGCCTACGAGTTGAAGAACGTCAAATACAAGAAGAGCACCATCGCCCTGAGTGACAATTTTCTGCAGAACAAAATCGTGCCGCTGATCGAGGACGTAGCCACGCGCCAGGGAACGCCCAAGGAGCAGTTCATCGCGGTGAACAAGGCGCTGCGCAAAGTGAACGAGGACAAGATCACCGAGGTAACGATGAAGGCGACGCCGCAGAAGCTGTGGAAAGACGCCTTCGCGCAACTCAGCAACTCGAAGGTCGAGGCGAACTTTGCGGATTATCGAACTTACACTTACAACGGCGAGCCAGCCGACAACGCCTACCACCTGGGTTACGACCTCTCGGTCACGAAGAATTATCCGGTTGAAGCGTCGAACGCCGGGAAAGTCGCATTCGCCGCACCGCTTGGGATCTATGGCAACGCCGTGATCGTCGACCACGGCCTCGGGCTTTTCTCCCTATACGGACACTTGAGCGCGATCGATGTGAAGGTCGGTGACTCGATCACCAAGCGGCAAGTGCTGGGCAAGACAGGCGAGACAGGTTTAGCCGCCGGAGATCACCTGCACTTCGGGATTTACCTGGCTGGACTCCCAGTGCTCCCCGTGGAGTGGTGGGACCAGAAGTGGATCGACGACAACATCACGCCCAAGTTGGACGGAAGGACCGGGCAAGAAACTGCTGAGGCGCAGCAGAAGGTGAAGCGCAAAGTTCGGCGGTAAGTTGGTTGGAGACGCCAGGCGTTTCATAAAATTGCGCGGCGGCAAACTGTCATTTACCCTGTAGATCGATCACGCGCGCCTTAATCTCGCGCGTTGCATTTCCCCGTTGCACTGTGAGCACGGCGTCGTTGCCGACGCCCGTATCGTCAAGCCCGGATGCAAGGTCCGCGACGGTCAATACCGGTTTGCCGTTCAGCGCGACGATAACGTCGCCCAGCGTTCGTCGCGCAAGGTCGAGAGGCACCAGGCCCGCTTTCTGCGCGGGCGATCCCGGCACCACCTCCGCGACAATTACGCCGCGGACGCCGACCTGGACTGCAAGACGCTCGTCGGCAGCCGCAATGCCTATACCCGGCCGCGCGGCCCGGCCGGTCGCAATGATTTGAGGAACGGCGCGAATTACCAGGTGGACGGGTATTGCAAACCCTATACCGGCTGATGCCCCGGACTCGGACAGTATCGCGGTGTTAACGCCGATGAGGCGTCCCGAACTGTCGAGTAACGGCCCGCCTGAGTTGCCGGGATTGATCGAAGCGTCAGTTTGGATGACGCCGCGAACTTCTCGTCCCTGCGAGGTCGGCAGGTGACGTTCAAGGGCGCTGACGATTCCCGTCGTCAATGTACGGGACAGGCCGAACGGATTGCCTATAGCGTAAGCGGCCTGCCCGACCTGCAACGTCTTTGAATTTCCAACCGCAATAGGTTGCAGATTGGCCGGTACCTCGACGAGTTTCACCACCGCGATGTCGTAGTCCTCCGATCCGCCAACGACCTTCGCTTTGATCGGCTCTCCTGCGTGCAATTGCACCAGTACAACATCTGCCCCCGCGATGACGTGGAAATTGGTAATCACGTGCCCGGCCCTGTCCCATACAAATCCGGAGCCCGCGCCTCTTCCACCCGCAACCCCGAGGCGCGGATTGCCCACTTTCTCGACGGTGATCGCGGCGACGGATGGCGCGACGCTTCGGAACAATTCGATATTGCTCCGTTCCCAGTCGCCCAGCTTGCCTTCGGGCACTACCAGCGGTGCGACTGCAATACTCCCCGCGTCGCGGGCCTGGCCCGGCGCAGGCGCAAAAGCAGGCGCGGAATCAGATGCCGGCTGCTGAGACCACTTTCCGGCGGCCCACCAGGTCGCGGCAACCAGCAGCGCTAACAGCAGAATCTTGGAAAGACAACCACCATTCACTATTGCTGATCCTTATGTGTCTGCGTTAGCCATCCGTTTAGCATCTTGCAGCCGCTCCTTGGCCAATCACAATCGGACGCCGTCTTACGGGCGCCTTCCGTAGTTAGAAAAAATAAGGGTGGCGCTGCAATCATGCGATCCACAGGCCCGACCCCGCAAAATTTCTTTAAGTAATCGACGCGCGATAAATGCTTTCAACCGAAGCATCGAGAGCCGCGTTAAATGCCTCATCCGATTGCTGCGCAGTCAGCCCTTCCGACAGTGCGCGCGAAAAACTCGCCGTCATGCCGATGTTGCGCGCGAGGCGCTTGTTCGATTCGTCGCGCGAATATCCGCCCGAAAGAGCGACCACGCGCAGAACGTTCTTGTGCTTGATGAGATCGGCGTAGAGATTGTCTTGGTCGGGAATCGTGAGCTTGAGCATGACAAGTTGCTCCGGCTTCAGCGCGTTAAGCTCTTTCAGGATCGCCGCCTTCAAGAGATCCTCGGCCTTGTCTTTGTTCGGTGTCTTGATGTCGACCTCGGGTTCGATGATCGGCATCAAACCCGCGGCGAGAATCTGCTTGCCGACCTCGAACTGCTGTTTGACCACGGCGTCGACGCCCGCGGCATTTGCCTGTTTTATGACCGAGCGCATCTTGGTGCCAAACACACTTTTCAATTTCGCCTTCTTCAACAGCGCATCCAGGCCGTCGTTGGGTTTCATAACTTGCACGCCGTCCTTCTCGTCAGCGAGACCCTTGTCGATTTTGAGGAAGGGCACCACGCCCTTTACTTCCCACAGGTACGTCGGCGTCGGCTTGCCTTCGATGTCGCGATCCATTGTGTTCTCGAACAGAATCGCGCCGATCAGGCGCTTGCCGCTGAATGCCGGGCTCGTGATGATGCGGGAGCGCATCTGGTGCACCACGTCGTACATCCCCTGCTCGTTTGTCCAGGCATCTTCATTGATGCCGTAGATCTGGAGCGCCTTCGGCGTGCTGCCGCCACTCTGATCCAGGGCAGCGATGAAGCCTTTGTCGTTCTTGATCTTTTGCAGTTGGGTGTCGTATGCGCTCACAGTGGGCTCCTAGAATTGAAAGATGGCGAAAACAAAGGGATTCGAACGAGCATTTTCGGGACCGGCAACTATATTGGCAGGCCGGGAAGCGGTCAATCCACGAATCCGGTAAAAACGATCCCACAGAACAAGCGTTGCTTTATGCGGAATCATTTTTTCCTGACACCGCTGAAGGCCCTTGCACTCATAGCGAGCAGCGCCGCCACTTACATAAAACGATTCCTGACGCACGATTTTTAACGAGAACAAATGCCAGGTTATGCAAATGCGCTGTCCACCAAGGAAATGCAGGCGCACTCGTAAGCGAGCGATTAACTTTTGCGCAAAGTGGTGGGCGTTAATTGAACACGAAATTGAACGGTCGCCGGCGGAAATCAGCATTGGCGTCTGCATAACTACGATGCCGCTTAAACGATCGCGAAGTTATGTCAGCGATTACCGCCTCGGCAACAGCCCTTCCTCGATCGCCTTGATCTGCATGGCCACGTATCGCGAGTAAGTCCGGCAGTTGGTGAAACTGCCGCCCACGAACCACAAGCCTTCCTGCGGCGTGCGTTTCCACATGTTGCTCATTTCACCGTCCGCGCCGAAACCCCACACCGGCCCTACCTTTTTCGCAACTTCATCTCCCAATAGCCGCGCGACCACGACCTCCTGCGAAACGAAGCCGGTCGCCAGTATGATGAGGTCCACTCGTTTCACCGATCCGTCCTTAAGCAGCGCGCCGTCATCGACGAAGCGCTCGATCTGATCGTTTTGAAGCAGGCCTATGTCGCCATCGATGATCAACTGCGAGCAACCGGCATCGAGGTAGTAGCCGCCATAGCGCGTGCGGGTTTTCCACTGGTGGCCGGCCCCGTCCTCGCCATCGTCAAACTTAAAGCCGCGCGCGACCAGCCCGTCGATCGTTTTGCGGTCTATCTCCAGCATGCGCTTGGTCAGGAGCTGGAGATTTTTTTTGATGACCGGCTTGGTGTTCGTGCTCGTAAGCAAATCCCCGTCTGCCACCGGTACACCGTTGTAAATGCCGTAGATCAGCTTCGCGGACGGATCGATACTCAGCACCGTCGTCGAACCGCGCTGCACGATGGTGGTTTCGCATCCGTTGCAGTGGAGATCCTGTGCGACATCGTGGCCGCTCGTTCCGGTGCCGAGGACCAGCGCCTTTTTGCCGCGCCACTCGGCGCCATTGGTGAAATCGGTGGTGTGCAGCACATCGCCGTTAAAGTCTTTGAGTCCCGGCAACTCCGGAATGTGCGGCGAACCGACGAGTCCGTTGGCGAAAACAAGATGTTTCGGATGCAGCGTGCGCTCAGTGCCATCGACATTTCGCACCACTGCGTTCCATTTGCCGGCGGACGCATCGTAAGTTCCAGACACTAACCCGGTGCCGGTCCAGAAGTTAATCTCCATCGCCCACGCATAAGCTTCGAACCAATCCGCGAGCATGTCCTTCGGCAGATAGGTGGGCCACGACTCTGGAAACGGCATGTACGGCAGATGATTGAGGCGTGTGTCGTTGTGCAGCGCGAGCGAGTGATAACGCTGGCGCCAGCAATCGCCAACGCGTTCGAATTTATCCACGACGAGCGTATCAACGCCGATTCGTCCGAGAGTAGCTGCAAGAGAAAGTCCGGCCTGACCGCCGCCGGCAATAAGCACCACAGGCTCGCGATCGGCATAGGTCAGCTTCGCGCTGCGCTGCTCTTTCCAGTTAGTGCCGCCGAAATTGCGCGAAAACGCTTCGCCGGTCGGCGCCCGCTTGCCGATTGCTTCCTCGAAGCCTTTGAGTTCGTGCAGGCCGGTCATCAGCTGAAAAGCTTTTGAAGGCTCTGCTGCCAGCAGCCGCACTACCCCGAAGCCGCGGCCGACGTTCGTCTCAAATTTAAAGATGCCCTCGATGACATCAACACCGGCCCGCTGAATGCGCCGTGGCGGTGTGCGTCCTTCTGCAATTGCAAATGCGCGCGCTTTGACGGCGCCCTGCTTCGCTATCATCAACGCCGCGATTTCTTCAGCGCCCGCGCATGGCGTGATTGACCAGGTATAAGCGAGCAAATCGCGCCAGTGGCCGTCGGATGCAAACAGCGAGGCGACCGCCGCGCGGCTTGCGCTCTCCAGCGCCGCATCAAAATTACTGAGCCATTGCGCGATCAACTCCGACTCGGACTGGACGACAGTTTTCTCGAACATCGATTGATTTCTGACGACTTCCATCAGTTACGCAACCTCCATCTCGCGTCCCGTTTCCGACGACTGCCTGATCGTATCGAGAAAGCGGTGCAGGTCGACCGCGGTGTCAAATGTCGGCAGGCGGTTGTTCCCGGTGCGAATTGCATCGGCAAATAATTTATACATCTGGCCGACGTTGAACGGATCACCGCGCGGAAAATCCGGCGGCATCCAGACGAAGCGATCGGGAATCGGCAGGTCTATGAGCTCGTGGCTGCGCTGCGCTGCCTGCACGCGCAGCATCTCGCCGCGCTGTGACGACACATCGCCGGTGGCGACCAATGTTCCTTCGCGCCCGTAGACAACCATTCGAAAACCACCGCCTGCCCATGGCACGGCTGCGACATGCACCGACGCCACCGCACCACTCGCAAGCTTGCCGCTGACGAGTATGTTGTCGGGCGATGTCACGTCGACCATCTTTTTGGTGTCGCTTTGCAACCATTGTTTGGCCTGGGTCGTGACCATGCAAGACACCCGCGAAAAGTTGCCAACGACGAACCGTAACGCGTCGATGACATGCCCGTTGGCGATGGTCAATGGATTCGCGCCCAAAGTCACGTCGCGCTGCCAGGTGCGGGCGGCCGGGCGCGCCAGCGCGCCATCACGCATGCAGTCCGCGTGACACGACAGCACCTCGCCGATATAGCCGGTATCGATCAACTCCTTCATGTAAAGCAACGACGGACTCACGCGAGATTGCAGGCCAACCGCGGTCTGCACGCCCTTGGCGCGGGCGAGCGCGGCGAGTTCTTCCGCTTCGACAGTGGTGCGGCCGAGCGGCCACTCGGTGTAAACATGTTTGCCCGCTTCAATTGCGGCTCTGGTCGTCTCGAAGTGCGACGGCACGCGCACTACCACCGCGACCGCATCAACTTCCGGTGAAGAAACCATCGCCCTGAAATCGGTAAATGCGAACTTCGCTCCCAACGTCTTGCGCGCTTCTCCCGCGCTCTCCGGCTTGGTGGTGCATACCGCAGTCAACTCGACATCCGGGCTCGCGCGCAGCGCCGGGAAGTGCGATTGGGAAGCCCAGGTTGAACGAACGTTGGCTCCGATGAATCCCAGGCGAATTTTATCTGCCATACCGTGTGCGCCTTACGTGTTATCTCGACCCGGCATTATTGCAGAGATCACGGGCACTGTTCGACTGGCATCCCAGGCGTAGCGCAGCAAACGTACGGCTTCATGCGCACCGCTGCGTATCATCTGTGCAGAATAAAAAACTGATAGTGATTCAGCCGTGCCGACGATTTGCGCAGAAGATGAGAAATGCGCCGAGCAAATTGAGAATCAAGCGCCGCATTGGGGGACCGCTGCGTATCTGCACACGCATTCGCAAAACGCTATTTTTTCTTTTCGTACAAATCGCCCTGCATTTCATCCTGGATACGGGTGCAATCCAGTCCTTCGATAAACACGTGCGGATACAGGAAGCCGCCGGTAACGAAGAATATCCCGATGCGCACTACCCGGCCGAGCATGCCACCCGAGCCGGTGGATACCACGTATTTCTCGCGGTCTTTTTCGAACTCCATGCGGCTCTCCTTTTAATAGAAGCAGAAATGATCCGCCATTTAACTTACATTTCCCTTACGCCCATCTGGACAAGCGCCCTGCTGCACGTCCACAATCAGCCACACCTTGAAAGGATTTAAATCGATGAATTCCGGATTCGAAGAAATCATGGCCATTCGCGGCCGCGGCATGCCGGCGGATGGCGAAGTCACCATCGCAGGACACGACCCTGTTTTTTCTGCGCGCTTCAAGATCGGCGAGACGACGGCGAACATCCTTGCCGGTATTGGCGTCGCGGTCACCGACATTCACGAGATGAAGACCGGCGGGCGGCAGAAAGTCGCGATTGACGTGCGTCACGCGGCAGCGACCTGCCAAAGCTCAAAATTTTTAAGCCGGCGTACGCAGGGCGCTGAGTGGAAAGGTGTGAGCTCGCCGTCAATGGAACACATGCGCTCGATCACGCAGCCATGGCAATGCAAAGACGGTCGCTGGTATTTGCCACATTTTAATTTGCCGCACCTGCACGACCGCGTGATCGGCGTGCTGAAATGCGCCTCGAACGCGGACGCTGTCGCCAAGGCAATCGCGCAATGGGACTCGCACGAACTGGAAGAAGCGGTCGCCGCAGCGCGGGCGTGCGGCTCTATCGTGCGCTCGAATGCGGAATGGCTCGAGCATCCGCACGGCAAAATGCTGGCCGGCAAACCGCTGATCGAAATCACCAAAATCGGCGATAGCGAACCGATTCCATTGCCACCAGGCGGACGACCGCTGTCCGGAATCAAGGTGCTCGATCTCACGCGCATCCTTGCCGGGCCGATCGCTGCGCGCACGCTCGCCGAGAATGGTGCTGATGTATTGATGGTCACAGCGCCGCATTTGCCGCAGGTGCCGGAGCACGTAATGGACACGAGCCACGGCAAGCGAAGTTGTTTTCTCGATTTAACCAAACCTGAAGACGTCGCAACGCTAAAGAAACTCGCGCGCGACGCGGACGTATTCAGTCAGGGTTATCGGCCGGGCATCATGGACAAGCATGGGCTCAGTCCCGAGCAGCTTGCCAATGAACGCCCCGGCCTGATTTATCTTTCGATCAGTTGCTATGGCGCCGGCGGCCCGTTCTCAGATCGCGGCGGATGGGAACAGATCGGCCAATGCGCAACCGGCATCTGTCTCGACAACGGCGATGAGCGGCCGAAACTGCTGCCGGCCTCGGCCTGCGATTACACGACCGGCTATAACGGCGCGCTTGGCGTGTTGCTTGCACTTGCCCGGCGTGCGCGCGAAGGCGGTTCATATCACGTGCGCGTTTCGCTTTGCCGCTCCGGCATGTACATCTATAAGCAGGGCAAAGTAAGTTATCAGGACGCCGATATGGGGCTCAGCGAGGCCGAATTGAATTCAATCAGGATCGAATCCACCGGCGGGCACGGCACGCTCAAATATCTGGGGCCGGTGCTGAAAATGTCGGAGACCAAACCTTATTGGGACAAGCCCTCGCCGACGTTGGGCTCGAGCAAGCCGGAGTGGTAGACGTGAGTACAAGCGGATGCTGGTTAACCGAAAAAAGACACAGCCGACACGCGGGCAAAAATAAGGGGAGGATGTAATGCCAAATGCATTAGTACGTGTGGGCGCCGCACTTATCGTCTTGTTGCTGACTGGCCTCGGCGCAGCGCACGCCGAGCTGACTCGCCTCGAAATTACGTCGAAGCAACCGTTCGGCTCGTTCGCCGCCGGTGATTACG
>JANYCE010000052.1 GCA_025360445.1 Betaproteobacteria bacterium | reverse complement strand
GCCGGCATTCTGTTGTATCAAACGTTGCACAAATTCGGCTTAGCGAGCGCTGCGACATCCGTCAGCGCGGACGACGGCTTGAAGTTAATCGACTGCCGCATAACGAATGCGGTCAAATGCCTGCCGCCGCAAAACAAGCCTGACCTTGTCGAAGTAAAACAGTGCAACAAATACCTGGCCGCAGAACTCGCAATCATGCCGGAAGGCAGTAGCATCCTGGCATTGGGCACGGTCGCGCACGCGGCCGTCCTGATGGCGGTTGGCGCCAAAAAGACCGTGTTCCCCTTTAAACATGCGGCGCATCACGCGCTGCCGAACGGCCTTGCGCTGTTCGATAGCTATCACTGCAGCCGTTATAATACGCAAACTCGGCGCTTGACTGCCGCGATGTTCGAAGCCGTGTTTGCCGACATCTCCAATCACTTGCAGCGTGTTTGACCCGAACGAATACATAGCGAATTTGCCGCACCGGCCGGGCGTATATCGCATGCTGAGCGCTGCCGGCGATGCGCTATACGTCGGTAAAGCCGGCGATCTTAAGAAGCGCGTCTCGTCGTACTTCCAAAAACAGTCCGGTTTGTCGCCGCGCATCCGCCTGATGCTGGCGCAGGTTCACTCGCTCGAAACCACAGTGACGCGCTCCGAAGCGGAGGCGTTGCTGCTCGAGAGTAATCTCATCAAGGCGCTGGCGCCGCGCTACAACATTTTATTCAAGGATGATAAATCCTATCCCTACCTGACGTTGACGCGGCACCAGTTTCCGCGTCTCGCGTTTCACCGCGGAACTCTCGATGCGCGCGATCGTTACTTTGGTCCGTTTCCGAACGCGGGCGCGGTGCGCGAAAGCATGCAACTCCTGCAAAAAGTGTTCAGGCTTCGCACCTGTGCCGACAATGTTTACGTAAACCGGTCGCGGCCCTGCCTGCTACATCAAATTCAGCGCTGCACCGCGCCGTGCGTCGGGCATATCAATGCGGCCGATTACGCGGATGATGTCAACAGCGCGGAACTCTTCTTACGCGGCAAAGACGATGAGGCAATGGAAAGGTTGATCGCTCGTATGGAAGCTGCCGCGGATGCGCAGAATTACGAGCAGGCAGCAATTTTTCGTGACCGGATCGGGGCGTTGCGGCGCGTACGCGAAAAACAGTTTGTCAGCAGCAATGTCGCACGTGACGCCGACATCATCGCGGGCGCGGCTGAAGGCGAAATCGTTTGCGTCAATCTCGTGATGATTCGCGGCGGGCGTCATCTTGGCGACAAAAACTTTTTTCCGCGCAATGCGGCCGGCCATGATGCGTCGCAGGTCGTCGAGGCTTTTATGAGTCAGCATTACGCCAACGGCGGCGCGCCGCCGCTGATCGTCATCGGCAACCCGCCTGGCGACGCCGAGCTTGCGCAGTTCCTGACGGATTTATCCGGCCACAAGGTGCAACTCGTCGTGAATGCGGGCGGCGAGCGGCGCGCATGGCTCGATATGGCAGCAAAAAACGCGCAACTCGGCGCGCAGCAGCAACTAAATTTGCAAGCGAGCCAGGAAGCGCGTCTCACGGCATTACAGCAAGCGCTGGGCTCGACCGAGTCGATCCGGCGTATTGAATGCTTCGACATCAGCCATACGATGGGCGAAGCAACCGTCGGATCGTGCGTAGTTTACGACCAGGCGGCGATGCAGAAAGGCGAGTATCGACGCTTTAATATCACCGGCATCGAGCCGGGCGATGACTATGCAGCGATGCGCGACGTGTTGAGCCGGCGTTATCGGCGCGTGGTGGCAGGCGAGGGCAGGATGCCCGATCTTGTTTTGATCGACGGCGGTAAAGGTCAACTCGGCGTCGCGTGCGATGTGTTCGCTGAACTTGGATTATCCGACGTGCAACTGATCGGCGTGGCAAAAGGCGCAGAGCGCAAACCCGGCCTCGAGCAATTGATCCGCCCCGGCAATGCAAACCCGCTACAATTACCCGGTGAACATCCGGCGCTGCACTTGATACAGCAGATACGCGACGAAGCGCATCGCTTCGCTATTCAGGGACATCGCGCGCGGCGCGGTAAGACGCGTAACACGTCAACGCTCGAGAGCATCGCCGGCATCGGAGCGAAACGCCGTCATAGCCTGCTCTCGCGCTTTGGCGGACTCAAGGGCCTGATGTCGGCCAGCGTCGACGAACTCGCGCAGGTCGAAGGCATCAGCCGCGAGTTGGCGGTGCGCATATACGAACAATTGCACTGACATGCCGCTCAATATTCCAAATTTGCTGACGTGGCTGCGTATCGTGCTAATTCCACTGTTTGTTGGAATTTTCTATTTCGAAAAAAGCTGGGTATCGCTGCCGAACCAAAACCTGGTCGCGACGGTAATTTTTACCGCCGCAGCCGTCACCGACTGGTTTGACGGCTGGCTCGCGCGAAAACTCAATCAGACTTCGGCATTCGGCGCATTTCTTGATCCGGTAGCGGATAAGTTGATGGTGGCCGCGGCGTTGATCGTGCTGCTGCAGCTCGGTCGAGTAGATGCGATCATCGTCCTGATTGTTATCGGGCGCGAGATCACTATTTCGGCGCTGCGTGAGTGGATGGCGCAAATGGGCGAATCGAAAAGCGTAGCCGTATCGTTTCTCGGCAAGATCAAAACCGTGTCGCAAATGGTCGCGATCCCGTTGCTCCTATATAACGACCCGCTCGGCAGCTTTAACCCTTATGTCGTTGGCACCTGGCTGATTTACGCTGCCGCCGCATTAACGCTTGTTTCTATGGCGTACTACCTCAAGATGGCGCTGCCGCGCATCAATAAACGCCTATGAAACAAGGGTAATTCTTGACCCGCACAGTGAGTATAAATATAATGCGTGTCCCTGCGGGAATAGCTCAGTTGGTAGAGCGCAACCTTGCCAAGGTTGAGGTCGGGAGTTCGAGCCTCCTTTCCCGCTCCAGAATTTAAGTCGTTCGAGCTTAGCCGCGCAAATTAATATTTATCAATATTTGCGAGCTCGGTTGTAACTTTTGCTCTTGCTCCCCCTTTTTTGCTCATGTCGTCGTAAGCGCTTTTGCGTAACCCTTGCTTAGTCCTGCGGGCTCGACGAACTAAGTGTATGCGCCCATCAGCGCCGTCTCATTTGCACACGCGTCCAAATCACTTATATCCGCGTGCAATCCCTCAATTTTGGAATACCAGCTTCGGTTACGTTCCAGCGCGCACGCCAAACCCGCCGCCCCGCATTGTTGCCGCGCTCTATCTTGAGCGCCGTGAAAAATTTTTTCATCGGGATATCGTCCCGATGATTGGCTTGCGATGATCGATCACCGGGCACTAAATTACCGAGTAGCCGCTGCTTTCGATGGACTTTAAATGCGCAGTGAACAGTCGTCAAAAGGAAGGCGTCGAATATTTCGACGGGCGGCCGCTTGCGTTATTATTGCTGCCTGAAGAAAGGGGCATATGGGATTCACTAGCCACGATGTTAAGTTTTTGTTGTCGGCCTACGAACTGGGACTGAAAGACAGTTCGGTCTTGACGCTGGGACGGCAGGGGCTTTTTATGACCCCTGGCGAGGTCACCAGCATGCTGCAGGCGCACGGTCGCGCGGGAAATCTTTCGAAGGACAAAGCTTCTTATTACGCGGACGATATATTCGAATCTCTCGGATTCAAATGTATCGACTCGATGGACGCCTCCGCTTTTGAAGGCGCATCTATCGTGCACGACTTGAACCACCAGGTTCCCGAATTGCTGCATGGCCGCTACGATCTGGTGTGGGACGGGGGCACGCTCGAGCATGTGTTCAACTTTCCAACTGCCATTGCGAACGCTATGCAGATGGTGAAGGTCGGCGGACATCTGGTGCTCGTGACACCGGCAAATAATCAATGCGGGCACGGTTTTTACCAGTTCAGCCCGGAGCTATTTTTTCGGGTGCTCTCACCCGAAAACGGGTTCGAACTCATCAGGATTTACATGACCGGTGAGGGCGGTCCTTACCATGTTGCCGACCCGGCAGCCGTGGGCGGGAGGGTTGAATTGCTCAATAGCGATGGCGCGCTCCTGATGGTCCATGCGCGAAAGTTGCGCGAGGCTAAGCCTTTTTCGACGATGCCACAGCAAAGCGATTACGTTAGCGCGTGGGGCGCGAGCAAGAAGGCCGACGGACGTCTCAAGCAATTCTTGCGGCGGGTGCTATCACCCCCGCAAGTGCGAGCGATCAGTAGGATTCTGAATAAATTGCACCAGCGCAAGGCGGTTAGGACTTGGCGCAAAGAATCCAGACTGACTAATCGACGCCTTTATACGCCTGTGACTCGCTGGGATAAGCCGAGTCCACGGCATGCCGCACAGGTAGAGTCTGAAAAAAGTTTGTAACTTGTCGCAGTTTTATCGTGCCGTTACAGCCCTAAGAGCTGCGCTACTTTGCGCGAGTGCCGAATACCGTATCGAACGCGGCCGTCAGACTGGTGTCCGGATCGTAAAATTGCTCTTGGTGAATAAGGCATACGGCGCGCAATTGTTCATAAAGAGCGAGGTCGTCCAATAACCGCTTGATTGCGTCGGCATAAGTCCGGGGCGCGTCGGGTTCGGCGGCCATGATGGAGCCCGACAGCACTTCAAGCGCATTGCTTAAGCGAGACGTTATTACCGGCCTGCCGCAAAGAATGGCCTCGGCAATTACCATCGGCAGACCTTCGCAGAAGTCGCTCCGGGTGGGCACAATTACGGCGTGGCAGGCAGCGTAAATAGCCAGCAGATCCGGGCGAATCAACTTGCCATGCATTCGTACGACCCCGCCCAGATTCAGACGTTGAATAGAGGCAGTCAAGTCATGCAGCGCAGGCCCGCCCCCACAGATATCGAATTCAACCTGCCCGGGCAGTTCTTGTTCTAGTGAGTGGGCTATCTCGACGATATCGAATACGCCCTTATTTGTTTCAATCCGACCGGCGAACATTACGCGAAACGGCTTACGACATACGGGAGGTGGCGGTATCGAGGCGAAATCGCATCGATCAAACTGAGCGCGGCACTGCACCGCAACGCCGGTGAATCGACCTGCTAACTCACGAACCTGCCGCTCGCATTCCGGCGAAACTGAAATCACAGCACTGGCGACGTTCCGCCAAAACCATCCTTCCGAGGCAAAAAGTATCTGTTTAAACTGCTGCGTCGGCTTGTAGCCGCTTGGCCATGGGACATTGTGGAGAACGCCGACAACGTTTTTTCGCAGCAGTTTTAAGGGGGCGAGCAAAGCCCAATGCGTTGTTCCGGAATCAATTATTACCACGTCGGCGCGCCACCTAAGAGCGGTGAGCATGATCGAGATGGCGTATAGCGCTTGTGAGATGTGGTAACGAACGCCGCCCCCGGGCAGGGATTTTGGGCGGTTTTCGACGACCATAAAGTCATCGACGAGTTTTTCTACTTCACCGAAATACGAAATGGCATAGCCCGAGTGTCCGGCTTGTCGGCAGAATTCAAAGAATTGACCGGAGAAAGTGCGCGACGTCTCCGAGACAACGTCCGTGCCGGCTTTCCAGTGCCGATAACTTTGCACAACGTTGCCGGGTCCGAGCGCGTAAAGTAGACGAAGCGGCTTCACCATAGCGGCGGGATACTAGCAGAAACGCAAGCTTGGATCTTCGCCCCGGTTTTGAGTCGATGCTGATGTTTCATTGCAAGTAGTGCTTTCTCGATGGCACGGCAAAAACTTTAACTACTTATTCCAGCGGGCTGCGTCGATCCCGACAATGGCGATCGTGATTCCGGTGCACAAAGGGGCGCCGGTGGGTCGTTGCAACGCTTCGCGGTTAGGATCGCACCTGATCGATTCAAATCAGTGGTCGGAATGCGCCATGCGTTGGGCCTGTGTTAAAATCTGCCACTGCTAAAATTCTATTTGCTTGGCGATTGATGTAAACGTGGGTGGGTAGAGTAGGCGGCTTCTTAGTTCAAATAGTTCTGAAGTGCGAGCCTTTTCCTCCCTCCAGAGCCAGTGAAAGCGACGTAAGATTTTACAACGGCGGAGCAGAAGTAACACGCCGGTCACCATACTTCACTTTCCTGTTATTTTGCGATGAACTCCGGCGCGGTAGCAAAGCGGTTATGCAGAGGATTGCAAATCCTTCCAGGGCGGTTCGACTCCGCCCCGCGCCTCCAAATTTGCACGGATGTCGGGCTTTTCGACACATGGGCTAAAAAAATGCTCCAGCCCAGTGATATTTTGCGCGCACGGTCAATATTGTTTTAATAACGTCATGGCTGCACGCCGATGAATTCATGTGCAGCATCGCAGACGTTTCGCTAAAACACGGAACGTCCGCACCTGGCGCGCAGCCTTTCGGCGCGCGCCAACAGTCATTCAGGAACGGCGGCGCCGGCGCACTCCCCCCATCCCCTGCAAGTCCCAGCGTCATCAACAACGTTGCCGATGGCTCAGGAACCGGTGCAAAAACACCGGCCGCGATTCCATTGAGCGGAGTCGCGCCAAGGGTGCCAATGCTACCGATAACGGACGCAGCTCCGGATGCGAGATTGATTGTGTAAAGCGACGAACCTCCGCCGTTTGGCGACACGAACGACGCGAAAGAGGTCCCGGTGATGCCGGAAATGTCGAACCCGACTGCATCGGAGACGCTCACCCCAAGGACACCCACGGTGTTTAGAGTTCCATTGTTTGGCACCTGCGTCACCAGAATGTCGAGGTTTGAATCGATGCCGAACAGGGTCGTAGTTGCGGAAGGCGAAAAGTTATTCGTATACGCAGAACCGACGACGTTCGGATTGGCACCTGCATTCGCGTCGCCGGCGGCGTAAGCAAGAGCCGTATCGGTCGTGGTGACTGTCCCATCGTTAGGATTCAGGCGCAGGTTCTGATCTGTATTGCTGGTGACGCGAATTCTGTTAACGGTCGGATTAAAGTCGAAACCGAAGCTGCTGCCGCTCAAAGTGAAGGCGCCATTGCTTCCAACCTGCGTTGCCGCGCCCGTAGTGTTGATGCTATACACGCCACGCGACTCGAACTGCCAAGGCCGTACAATTTTTCAGTGGCCGGACGCCGGTCAATGGCAACAAGCGAGTCGCTGGCGAGGCCGGTGACCGCGAGAGGCGCGCTTACTATTCCTGGCGTAGCGCTATCAAAATTTATCAGCGCATTACCGTTTGTGAGTCCGGTAATCAGCTCCGCCATTGCAGGCTGGGGCGCTCGTGCAGATGGTGACAGCGCTGAGCGCAACTGTCATGGTGGCCTTTTTAAATTCATTGCTTTTTTCCTCAAACGGTTTTCGGAAATAAATATTGATGCCAATGATGTTTTGGGTCGATAGGCGTTGGGGCGCGTGCGTCTGATTCTGCGGTAGGCAAATGACCACCGCTATAAACTCGAGACCACGAAACGCTTAGCGCGAACGTCGGCGGCGCGGAATCGCTGAAAGAGAATCAACGCTGTACATAGTAGAGGCGAGGGCGGGCTGCGAATTAAATCGATTCCGCTTATGTCAACTGGCAGCGCAGTTTGAACAAAGCGAGAAATGGTGCCCAGGACCGGACTCGAACCGGTACGCCCTTTCGAGCTTCGGATTTTAAGTCCGATGCGTCTACCAATT
>JANYCE010000045.1 GCA_025360445.1 Betaproteobacteria bacterium | reverse complement strand
CCACTGGAAGCCGTCGCTGCTAGCGCGCCACTTGCCGGCTTAACGGTGCTGGTGGTCGACGACGTCACCGACATACTTGATGTCATCGGCCGCGTCTTAGAACTTGGTGGCGCTACCGTCGTTCGCGCGACATCGGCTGCGCAGGCTTTTGCCATCGTGCGCGCCCAAGCCATCGATGTGCTCATTAGCGACATCGGCATGCCGGACGAGGACGGCTACTCTCTGATACGCCGGCTGCGAGCGCTCGGAAAAAATTTCCCGGCGGCGGCGCTATCGGCACACGCTGGACCAAAGGACCGCGACGAGACTTTGCGCGCGGGCTGCCAGTTGCACATCGCAAAACCGGTCGAACCCAGTGCCCTAATCGAATCGGTCCTAAACTTGGCGAAGGGCGCGCAAGGTTAAGGCAATGGGTATCGCAGGGCTTAGCCGGTGCCGTAGACTTTCGACCGCTTTAAAGCCGCGTCTGAAGTCCGCCGATAGCTAATATAAGTATACGTTATAATTAGATATTATAGCCGATCTCGACGACCAGTTGGCCGGGCTCAAGTCTCTCGTGAACCCTGACGACATTAGCTTAAGACACTGACTGTCCTACGAGACTGGCGCCAATATGAATCCTTCAGCTCGATCGCTTTGCACCCCCCGTCGCAGTACACGGTTAGCGTTGGCCAATGCTCGCATTATTTTGTTTATAATGTCGGCGATCAGCATGATCGCCTGTCGCGCCAACGTCAAAGCTACAAGTCAACGCACGTCGGCCGCACATGCGCCCGGCTCCGGTACTGGCTCGGCTCCGGACGCGCCCTCTGGCGCAGCCCCCATTGAGATCAAAGACGGCTTTAACGTCAACCGAACCTACGTTCAAACACGCGCGCCGATCACCATCGCAATCAAGGCAGAAACAGCGGCGCCGGGCGACCGCATCTCGCTCTTTAATGACACGATCCGTGCCACACTCTTAGCGCAACAATCACTCGCCTTAACTAGCGATGTCGAAGGCCGTCCACCGTACTCGCTGCTGGAGCACACGGAAGACCCTGAGGCCTTGGGTCTAGCCCCGTACGAGCTGACGTTGACTCTCTTTCCTTTGGATCCAGCCTTCGCGACAAAATTTACTTACGGCCCAAACGCTTTACGCCTGCTGGTCGACGCAGGCGACGGGGAACGCTTCAGCACCCGGATCGTGACGCGCGCCGACTTTCCGTTTGTCTTCAACGCTGGCGGGAGCTTCCCGTCGAGGCTTCAACGCTCCGGCGGCCTCGAGATGCGTTTGGGCGGCGTCTTCCAAACGACCGTGACCAACGGGCATGCCGTGCTCACTGTTGGTAAGGTGAGCTTGATTAGCCGCTAACTGCCGCGCACGCCTGCCACGCCCGTCGCCATATTTAACATAATTAAACAAAATCAATATTATACGACGAGCGTTGCAGCGGCAACGCGGCCACGGCGAAGACGATGAGCCCTTCCGTAGCGCGCTTGCGCGTACTATAGGAACATCTTGGCCGCAGCCCCTTACGTCACAGCCCTGGGAACGTCGGAGATTTTCATGCCGCGCACGCCTTTACTTAGCGCCCTTGCCTCACGCCGCACCTTTGCCAAAGGTGCCGCCAGCGCTATTTGGGTTGCAGGTTCTGGCCGCTTGCTCGCAGGCGGCGTCGACCAAAAGCGCATTGCCATTATCGGCGCTGGCATCGGCGGCCTGACGGCGGCGCTTAAGCTTGCCGACGCGGGAGTCGCGGCTACCATTTACGAGTCTTCCGATCATGTTGGCGGCCGCATGCGCTCGCAGGCAAATGGCTATTGGAATGACGGCCAAGTAACCGAATGGGGTGGCGAGTTGATCGACACCGGCCATCAAACGATCCGCGCGCTCGCGACACGTTTTGGCCTGGCCCTCGACGACCTAATCGCCGCGCAACCGAATGGGTCAACAGAGACTTACTACTTCAATGGTCAGCCTTATTCTAAGGCGCAAGCCGAGGCGGATTTTGCAGTCTTAGCGCCGGCATTGGCCGCCGACGCCGATGCCGCCGGGGATGTCAACTACC
>JANYCE010000412.1 GCA_025360445.1 Betaproteobacteria bacterium | reverse complement strand
AACTCAAAGCCGTTCGCAACCGCATTGATTCAGCGGAATGGGAAGCGCGCGTTGAACTCGCAGCCGCCTACCGGCTGACCGCGCTGATGGGCTGGACTGACTTGCTCGGCACCCATATCTCGTGCCGCGTCCCGGGCACCCGCGATCAGTTTCTGCTGAATCCCTATGGCGAGCTGTTTGAAGAAATAACCGCGTCGTCGTTAATCAAGGTGGATGTGGAGGGCAACAAGCTTTCCGAGTCGCCGTACGATGTCAACACGGCCGGATTCACGATCCATAGCGCGATACATATGGGCAATCACACTGCGGATGCAGTGATGCATTTGCACACCGCGTACGGCGTGGGCGTGTCAACGCAGAAACAGGGGCTTTTGCCGGTCACGCAAATGGCGCTGACCGCGCTGGGCCTCGTGCGCTATCACGAGTATGAGGGTGTCGCGTTCAATCTCGACGAGCGCGAACGTCTCGTCAAGTCGCTGGGCGACGGCGGCATGCTGATTCTGCGCAATCACGGCACGCTTACGGTGGGCGCTACGATCGGCGAAATGTTTCATCGCATGTACCGGCTCGAGCGCGCGTGTAAATTTCAAATTCATGCGATGACAGGCGGCGCGGAATTGAATGCGTTGCCGCGCGAGATCGTCGACCATGCGATCGGCCAGGGCCGGCAGATTTATTCAACAGGCGGCCAGGCCGAAGGCGGCAAGCTGGTGTGGGCCGCCCTGAAACGAAAACTCGAACGCGTCGATCCCGGCTACGCGGTTTAACGCGGTGCCAGACTGCTCAACACGCGCCGCGCTCGCGGCGCTTTTCATTTTGGCGCCAGGCGCCGTTGCGGCTCAATCCGCTTATCCGGCCAAAGCCATACGCTATATCGTTCCGTTCCCGGCTGGCGGACCGCTCGACATCGTCGCGCGCGCGATCGGCCAGGAACTGACCAAAGTCTGGAATCAGCCGGTCATCATCGACAACCGTCCCGGCGCCGGCGGCAATATCGGCGCGGAGCTCGTCGCCAAATCGCCGCCCGACGGCTACACGATTCTTATGGGCGCGGTCAGCACCCATGCCATCAATCCGACCCTCTACAGCAAGCTCGCGTTCGATCCGATTAAGGATTTCGCGCCGGTCACTTTAATCACCTCGGTACCCAATGTGCTGGTCGTGCATCCGTCGTTGCCGGTAAAAAATGTAAAAGATTTGATCGCGCTCGCGAAAGCGCGGCCCGGCCAGCTTAACTTTGCCTCGGGCAGCACCGGCAGCGCCGGCCATCTGGCCGGCGAACTCTTCAATAGCCTGGCCGGCGTACAGATGACGCATATTCCCTACAAAGGTGCGGCGCCCGCGGTGATCGATGTGATTGCCGGGCACGTTTCGCTGATGTTCGACAATTTATCCTCGGCGCTGCCCAACATAAAAGCGCGGCGCGTGCATGCAATTGCCGTCACGACGCTCAAGCGCTCGCCGTTGGTACGTGACCTTGACCTGCCCACCATCGACGAATCGGGTCTGCGCGGATTCGACGTGAGCACCTGGTTCGGCATTTTCGCGCCGGCCGGGACGCCGCCTGACATTGTCAGCAAACTGAATTCTGAAGTCGTGCGAATCTTGCATACGAGCGAAATGCGCGAGCGGCTCGCTGCGCTCGGCGCCGAACCGATCGGCAATAAGCCGGACGAGTTTGCGGCGTTCATTAAAACGGAGATACCGAAATACGCGAAGGTGATCAAGGCGTCCGGTGCGAAGGCGGACTGATTGATTAACGCACGCCTGCTGGCCGTGCGCTGTGACGCCTCAGTCCCGAAGGAGCGGATATCGCCGACACGCTTCAGGCATCGCCACAACTTTGCAAAAGAAATAGAGTTCGACCGACGTCCTGACCTTACTCCGCCATGTATCTGATCGTTTTTCTGAACGTCATCATTCACGGCTGTTTGACCGGCAGCCGGGTGGTGATAGCGCTGTTTGCGCTTGAGTTGGGCGTCAACGCGTTCTCAATCGGGCTCATGATCGCGCTGTATTCGGCGACTCCGCTCCTGCTCGGCGTCGTCGCCGGGCGCACGACGGACCGCTATGGCGTGAAACCGCCGATGGTGGGCGGCGCTATCCTCTGCGGCTGCGGTCTGATGCTGCCGTATCTGTGGCCGCAAGTCGCGACGCTTTATGTATCCGCGGCGGTCATCGGCATGGCATTCGTGTTCTACAACGTAGCCGCGCAGAACCTGACCGGCGCCTGGGGTCCGCGCGAAGACCGCGCGAAGAACTTCAGTACGCTGTCGCTCGGTTATTCGATCTCAAGTTTGATCGGGCCGCTTGCGGTAGGCTACGTGATTGAATATTCTGGCCATGCGCGCGCGTATCTTTATCTCGCGATATCCACATTGGTTGCCATCGCAATCCTGTTGAGTTATCGCAAGTTCGGGCAGGTCTCCCTGCCCCCCAGGGACGAACACACGCAAAGCGCGTTTTCGCTGCTGCTCATACCTGATCTGCGCAAGGTCCTGATTACCGGCGCGATGGTCGTGACCGGCTGGGACCTTTACATGTTTTATCTGCCGCTCTACGGAAGCTCAATCAACCTCACGCCGTCCACGATCGGCATTATTCTCGCGATCTTTGCCGCCGCCACATTCGTCGTGCGCATCTGTCTGCCGCAGTTGAATACGCGCTTCACGGCGCGTCGCGTGCTTTCGTTTTCGATGTATTTCGGCGCTGCAATGTTTATTATTTTTCCGTTCGCCCAAAATGCGTGGCTGCTCGGGGCGCTGTCGTTCGGAATCGGTCTCGCGCTCGGCTGTTGCCAGCCTATTACGCTGCTGATGAGCTATAACCGTTCGCCGCCCGGCCGCACCGGCGAAGTCACCGGCGTGCGCATGACACTTAATCACTTTACGCACACCGCAGTGCCGGTCGTCACGGGCGCGCTTGGCTCTGCGTTCGGCATGACGCCGGTGTTCGTGATGATCGCGAGCGTGCTTGGCGCCAGCGGCTACTTGAGCAGCACGGTGAAGAGCGCCGGCGAACCGCCGCCCCCCGCATAAAGCTGGTTAAGTACTTGCGGCTATCAGGCGCGTGCCGCGCTGCGCCCGGCGATACGCCCGAACACCGCGCCCGACATGAGGCCGGTGCCAAGCGGATAGTTGTAGTGAAATAATCCGCCCACCATCTCGCCACAAGTAAATAACCCCGGCATTGGTTTCCAGTCGGTGCCGACCACCTGCGCATCCTTGGTGATCTTGAGTCCGCCAAACGTGAACGTGATGCCGCCGGTCACCGGGTAGGCAATATACGGCGGCTTGTCGAGTTTTTGCGCCCAGTTCGTTTTCGCGGGCTCGATGCCTTCGGTATGCAGACCGTCAAGCGCGATCGGATCGAATTTGCCGTGTCCCGCGGCGGCGTTGTATTCATTCAACGTTTTGATCGACTGCGCGTGATCGACGTCCAGTTGCTTGACCAATCCTTCCAGCGTATCGGACTTGAACGGCACGCTGGTTGAATAGCGCGGCTCGAGCATCTCGACTACTTTACTGTCGAATATCTGATAGATGAGACTGCGCGGCTGCTTCAAAATCATGCCGCCGTACTTCGCGTAGGTGTATGAATTGAAATCGGCGCCCTCGTCCACCCAGCGCTTGCCTTCAACGTTGATCATCACGCCGTAGGTGTACGACAGCCGGTTCGTTTTGTCGGTCAAATCGCGGCGGCCGTAATCGGGCGCTTCCGCGTTGATCGGGGTCGCATGGCAGCCGCCCCAATGTCCAAACGGCATCGCACCCATGTCCATTGCCATCTTCAGACCGTCGCCGTAATTAAAATTCGAACCGCGCACTTTGGCGTGATCCCAGGGGTCGCCCAAGTACAGCCGGCGCCACGCCGGATTGGTTTCAAAGCCGCCGGCCGCGAGCACCACGGCCTTCGCGCTCACCGTTGAAATGCCATCGGGGCCGCGCGCAACGACGCCGTCGACGCGGCCGGATTCGCCTTGCGTCAGGCGCATCGCGCTGGTGTCGTAACGAACTTCGATGCCCATTGCCTCGGCTGTTTCGAACCACGTCTTCGACAGGCCGACGCCTTCATGCACGACGCGCACAATCGCGCCTTTGGGCCATTTGATTTTGCCGGCGACGCGCACGCCCATGACCGAGTGCGCCAGTTCGAATTTCATGCGCCCTTTTTCCTGCATCCAGCACATCGTGTCGTACGATTCGTCGATCAATATCGTGGAGAGTTCCGGGTCGCTACGGCCGCTCGTGACGCGCATCAGATCCGCGCGAAACGCGTCTTTTGTGTAAGCCTCGCAGCCGGCATGAAATCCCGGATACTTTTCTTCAGCATCAGGTACGAAGCG
>JANYCE010000401.1 GCA_025360445.1 Betaproteobacteria bacterium | reverse complement strand
CCGTCGCGTGAATAGCGGCCGCTTCGCGCACCGAGCAACAACACCGCCATCAGGCCGATCCAGCCGCCTACTGCGTGCACGACGATCGAGCCCGCGAAATCGTGAAATTTAGCGCCGGCGCTTGCCTCTATCCAGGCTTGCACGCCAAATTTGTCGTTCCATGCAATACCTTCAAAAAACGGATAGACGAAACCGACGAGCAAAAACGTCGCCGCAAGCTGAGGGCTGAATTTTGCACGCTCGGCGATGCCGCCCGATACGATCGCCGGCACCGCGGCTGCGAAAGTAAGCAGGAAGAAAAACTTGACCAGTTCATAGCCGCTTTTTTCGGCAAGCTGGTCCGCGCTGCCGAGAAAATTAACCCCGTACGCAAGGGTGTAACCAATAAAAAAATACGCGATTGTCGATACCGCAAAGTCGCACAGAATCTTAACGAGCGCGTTGACCTGACTTTTTCGGCGCACCGTTCCGAGTTCCAGAAAAGCAAAACCTGCATGCATTGCAAGCACCATCACCGCGCCGAGCAGGATAAATAAGACGTCGCTGCCGTTTTTTAAGTTTTCCATGACTCCCCCAGAAAGTATGCGTGTGCGCACGCAATAGATATTTCAGAATACTAAATTGCTTCTCATCCTGAATCGTTTTTGATTTGGCTTAAGCACGGATTCTGCACGATGAAAGTGCGAGCCGCTAATTTTTCCGCCGCTGCTGCGGGGCATTTCCAGTTTCGCACCGGAGCCGGCGCTTATACCGCTGCTGCGATGCAGCCAGCATTACGTAAGTAATTGAGTTGTTAAGGCAATGCGGTTATATTCGCGGACATGGCCGAAAGCGCAGCGAAACCGGATAAGCCCGTCCCCGTCGCCCCCGCCAATAAGGCCGGCCTCGCCTTGACGCTTGACCGAGTATTGGCCGACCTCGTCGCCGACAAACTGGTCGCCAAAGAAGACGGCGACAAGCTGAGCACCGAGCGACGCTACCACCGCAATGACCAACATCCGCTGGTCATTATCGCCGAGCAAAAATTCAAAGACCCGCGCCATGCCAAGAAGCTGTTGACGCTCGACGCGCTGGCAGAATGGCTCGCGGGAAAAGTGGGGCTGCCCTACCTGCACATCGATCCGTTCAAGATCGATTTCGCGGCGGTCACCAAGTTGATGTCGACCGCTTATGCGCAACGTTTTCACATCCTGCCGGTGGCCGTGTCCGCGCGCGAAGCAACCATTGCTACGTGTGAACCCTTCGTGCACGACTGGGAGGACAATCTTAAACAAGTACTACGGCTCGAGATCAAGCGGGTAATCGCCAATCCACTCGACATCCAGAACTACATTGTCGAATTCTTCAATCTTGCAAAGTCAGTCAAGTTCGCGAGCGAGAAGGATAAGGGCGCCTACAGCAGCATCGGCAATTTCGAACAGCTTGTGCAACTGGGCAAAAGCGGCAAGCTCGACGCGAATGACCAGCACGTGGTTGTTATCTGCGATTGGCTTTTCACCTACGCGTTCGAGCAGCGCGCAAGCGACATCCATCTGGAGCCGCGCCGCGATGCCGGCAATGTGCGCTTTCGCATCGATGGCGTGCTGCACGACGTTTATCGCATTCCAACTCCGGTGCTCGCTGCGATGACGAGCCGCATCAAGCTGCTCGGGCGCATGGACGTGATCGAAAAGCGCCGCCCGCAGGATGGCCGCATCAAGACCGTGACGCCCGAGGGCGGCGAAGTCGAGTTGCGCCTGTCCACCATGCCGACCGCGTTCGGCGAGAAACTCGTCATGCGGATTTTTAATCCAGATGTACTGGTCAAGGATTTCAGCGAACTCGGCTTCAGCGACGAAGATCTGAGAAAGTGGAGCGGCATGATCGCGAAGCCTCACGGCATCGTGCTCGTGACAGGGCCAACCGGTTCGGGCAAGACCACCACGCTTTATTCGAGCATGAAGTTGCTCGCGACACCGGAAGTCAACGTCTGCACGGTTGAAGACCCGATCGAAATGGTCGAACCGCAATTTAACCAGATGCAGGTCGTGCAGAACCTCGGCGTCGATTTCGCAGCGGGCATCCGCACGTTGATGCGGCAGGACCCCGACATCATCATGGTCGGCGAGATCCGCGACCTCGAAACCGCGGAGATGGCGATTCAGGCCGCGTTGACCGGCCATCTCGTGATGTCGACGCTGCACACCAATGACGCACCTTCAACGATCACGCGCCTGCTCGATTTGGGCGTGCCGTCTTATTTACTCACGTCGACAGTGCTGGGTGTGATGGCACAACGTCTCGTGCGCGTGCTGTGTCCCGCCTGCAAGGAACAGGCGCCGCTCGAAGACTCAGCGTGGGAACTGCTCGTAGCGCCGTGGAAAGCGCAAAAGCCGGACACCACCTACGTGGCGAAAGGCTGCCTCGACTGCCGCATGACCGGCTATGTCGGACGTATCGGCATCTACGAAATCATGGTGCTCAATAACGATATTCGCAACATGATCAACGACAAGACGGACATGGATCGATTGCGGGAAGTTGCGTACCGGGAAGGCGTCAAGCCGCTACGCATCAGCGGCGCGATGAAAGTCGCATCCGGCGTCACCACTGTCGACGAAGTCATGAAAGTCGCGCCCCCTATGCAGGATCGGCGCGCCATGCCGCGGTAGGCTTTTGTAGGATTGAGGAGCGCGGATTGAAGGACCTAAGCGTTCGATCCTCGATCCTCAATCCTACCCCCTGAATCCTGCCGTTAATGCCCCTTGGTTAGCTGGCGCATGCCACGATCGAGACCGCCGATCGTCAGTGGAAACATGCGGTCGCCGATCAATTCCCGGGTCACCCGGATCGACTCGTGATAGTCCCACACCGCTTCAGGCTGCGGATTGAGCCAGATGGTGTCCTTATAAACGGTGAGCACGCGCTGCATCCATAGCGCGCCTGCCTCGGGGTTGGTGTGCTCGACGCTGCCGCCGGGATAAGTTATCTCGTACGGGCTCATCGTCGCATCGCCGACGAATATCACTTTATAGTCGTGCGGATATTTATGCAGCACGTCCCAGGTCGCCATGCGCTCGGTCGTGCGCCGCCGGTTGTCCTTCCACACACGCTCGTACAAAAAATTGTGAAAGTAAAAATATTCGAGATGTTTAAATTCGGTGCGCGCGGCCGAGAATAATTGTTCGCACACAGTTATATGGTCGTCCATCGAACCGCCAACA
>JANYCE010000392.1 GCA_025360445.1 Betaproteobacteria bacterium | reverse complement strand
GACTCAACGCTTTGGCGCTAAGTCTATCCGCGATTGAAAGTGCGCTCACCGGAAAGAAGGTTCGGCCAAGCGACTTTTTGGAGATGACGGTACCCTTAAGCTGATGCGTCACGATGGTCGCCTGCCAGATCAACTTCGTCCTTACTCATTTGAGCGAGGGTTTGCAAAATTCGCTGAAGGATCGTGCCTGGTCAAAATTGGCGATACCCATATGCTGGTCACCGCAACCGTTGAGGATAGGGTGCCACCTTTCAAAAAGAATAGCGGAGAAGGTTGGCTAACCGCCGAATATTCAATGCTTCCGAGAAGTGGCCGCCAACGAAATCAACGAGATCAAATGAAGCCGAACGGCCGCTCTATGCCATCGTCAAAGAAATCACCGGCAAAAGCGCCATCCTGCAGACGATAAAAGATTACGCGCAGCAGCGGCACAACGTATGGGGAATCATCGCGCGCAACCGCGAACAGAATTTCGCGCTCAACGCTCTCATGAATCCTGAGATCGACTTCGTCACACTGCTGGGCCAGGCCGGCACCGGCAAGACGCTGATGACCCTCGCCGCCGGCCTGATGCAAACACTCGAGCAAAAGACTTACTCGGAGATCATTATGACTCGCGTTACGGTCCCGGTCGGTGAAGACATTGGTTTTCTGCCTGGCACCGAAGAAGAAAAAATGAATCCGTGGATGGGCGCACTCGAGGACAACCTCGACGTGTTGAACA
Source organism: Betaproteobacteria bacterium (assembly GCA_025360445.1). GTDB lineage: Bacteria > Pseudomonadota > Gammaproteobacteria > Burkholderiales > SG8-41 > PALSA-1004. Next base: position 9,378 of record JANYCE010000392.1, on the reverse strand, counting down.
AGACCGACGACGAGGCAGGCGAATGGGGACGCGCCGCAACGCGCGATCTGATCCGCTCGCGCATCAAGGTGAAGTCGCTCAACTTCATGCGCGGACGAACTTTTCTCAATAAATATTTAATCATCGACGAGGCGCAGAATCTCACGCCGAAACAAATGAAGACACTGATCACGCGCGCCGGCCCCGGCACCAAGGTAGTCGTGCTCGGCAACATCTCGCAGATCGACACGCCCTATCTGACCGAAGGCAGTTCCGGGTTGACCTATGTTGTGGACCGTTTCAAGGGCTGGGCGCATAGCGGACATGTCACGCTTCAGCGCGGCGAGCGCTCGCGGCTGGCCGATTACGCGGCCGAGGTGTTGTGACGAACGCTCGAAGGGAATTGATCGGTTGCCCGTTTGCCCTGAGCCGACGAAGGTGAACGGCCCTCTTCCGGCAGCCCGGTGGTCGTGCCTTCAGCTAGCGGCACAAACGAAGGCCTTTAGTATCTGTTCGGGCTCGCGAAGTTTTCGAACCGTGTGTACTGTCCGAGGAACGTGAGCTTGACGGTGCCGATGGGTCCGTTACGCTGCTTGCCGATAATGATTTCGGCAGTGCCCTTGTCCGGCGACTCCTGGTTGTACACTTCGTCGCGATAGATAAATAGAATCAGGTCGGCGTCCTGCTCGATCGCGCCGGACTCGCGCAAATCCGACATCACCGGGCGCTTGTTGGGCCGCTGTTCCAATCCGCGATTGAGCTGCGACAGCGCAACGACCGGCACATTAAGTTCTTTCGCAACGGCCTTCAATGCGCGTGAAATCTCGGCGACTTCAGTGGCGCGGTTTTCCATGCTGTTGCCGGTTTCCATCAGCTGCAGATAATCGACCACGATAAGGCCAAGACCCGGGCCACCTTGTTGCCGGTGAAGGCGACGCGCCCTGCCGCGCAGTTCGGTCGGATTCAGCATACCGCTTTCGTCGATGAATATCGGCGCGTCGCTAAGCCTGCCGACCGACATCGTCAGTTTTTGCCAGTCGTCGTCATTCAGCGCGCCCGTTCGCATTTTGTGTTGATCGAGCCTGCCTAACGAGCCTAGCATCCGCATCACGAGCTGGGGGCCGCTCATCTCCATGCTGAAAATCGCCGCCGGCATTTTTTCCGTGAGTGCAACATGCTCCGCGATATTGAGCGCGAAGGCGGTTTTGCCCATGCTGGGCCGTCCCGCAACGATGACGAGGTCGCCTGGTTGCAGGCCGGACGTCATTTTGTCGAGGTCGGTAAATCCGGTCGCAATACCGGTGACATCGCTTGGATTGTCACGCTTGTAAAGCGTATCGATGCGCTCGACGACCTTCGTAAGCAGCGGCTGAATATCGACAAATCCCTGACGACCGCGCGACCCTGCTTCGGCGATCGCAAACACGTCTTTTTCCGCCTTATCGAGCAAATCCTTGGCCGAGCGACCGAGCGGGTTAAACACAGAGTCTGTGATGCCGGTGCCGACTTCGGCAAGTCTGCGCATGATCGCGCGCTCGCGCACGATTTCTGCGTAGCGCCGGATGTTGGCAGCACTCGGCGTGTTAACCGCCAGCGAACCCAAATAAGCCTGGCCGCCGATTTCCTCAAGCTTGGCGCTGCGCTCCAGGCTCTCCGCGACGGTCAACGCATCGGCCGGCTTGTTGTCGGCGATGAGCATTGATATGTGGCGGAAAATCTGGCGGTGGTCAGCGCGGTAAAAATCGGCGTCCGTCAAAAAGTCCGCAATTTTTTCCCACGCAGTGTTATCGAGCAATAGCCCGCCAAGTACGGACTGCTCGGCCTCGACCGAATAAGGCGGCAGTTTGAGCGCATCGACTTGCGGATCACGATTGAGCGGAGTTACGGCCTGGATCATGGCAACTTTCGTTTGTTACTAAGTGCTTTTTTATCGGGCCGGAACGGCGGTGAGCGTCGCGTGGCATTGCAATTTACTAAAAAAAAAGGGCTGTCGCCAGCCCTTTTACAATCTCCCGCAATTCTGTTTCGAGTGAGCCGTTAAGCCGCGTCGCCTAGAACCGCCACAGTAATTGTGACGACCACATCTGTGTGCAATGCGACCTTGAACTCCTGTTCGCCGACTTGCTTGATAGGACCGGCAGGCATGCGAATCGCCGCCTTCGGCACTTCAAACCCTTGCGCTTTCAGTGCATCCGCAATATCCGAATTCGTAACCGAACCGAATAGCTTGCCATCGACGCCGGCTTTTTGCGTGATCTGCACGATTAAGCCATCGAGCCTGGCGGCGCGCTCTTGGGCGGCGGTTAAGGTTTCTGCCTGCGCCTTCTCGAGATCAGCGCGGCGCTTCTCGAATTCAGCGAGATTGTTTTGCGTCGCGCGCTTGGCCTTGCCGTGCGGTATCAGGTAATTGCGCGCATAGCCGTCTTTCACTTTGACGACCTCACCCAATTGGCCAAGATTGATCACTTTTTCGAGCAATATGATTTGCATGACAGTCCTTTAGTGCAGATCGGTGTAAGGCAGCAAAGCGAGGAAACGCGCGCGCATGATCGCATCGCCAAGCTGGCGCTGGTAGCGCGCCTTGGTGCCCGTAATACGAGCGGGAATGATCTTGCCGTTTTCGTTGATGAAGTCCTTCAGAAGATCGACGTCTTTATAGTCGATCTGTTTAATTTTCTCGACCGTGAAGCGACAGAACTTCTTGCGCCGAAAAAGATTTTTGGCGCCGCGTTTCTTGTCTTTGTCCTTCTTGTCGTTCTTGCCTTTGCCCTTACTGCGTCCCATTGCCATCTTGATCTCCTGGAGTTCTGTTCTGTTCGATGCCGCTGCCTGCCGCACTGTTGACTAATTCCGCGTTAACCACCTGCAACACAAGCCTGCGATCCTTAACGCTGTGCTGAGTCAGAAAACCGCTGAATTGCAACGGCTGATTTAGTTTTTGCCTGCTGAGCCTGACTGCGAGTTCGCCGATTACCACTGCATCCACTTCACATCGCGCTTCGCGCCGTCCGCCCGCTTCGATCTGGATCGATTTATGTCCGATAACCAGATTAAGTGCGGGGATTCCGGCGGGTGTATGGCGTAACGTGCCGCGTTTGAGCAAGTGGCCGTCGATAACGACCTCGTTGCGCTTCACCCTCGGCCACTATACCTATGCGGTGGCGGGTGCCGCCGCCGGCGCCGCGGGTTTCGGCGCTTCCGCCGCTGCCGCTGGTGGCGCAGCTGCTGGTGCCGCCGGTGCCGCTGGCGTCGCCGCAGTTGTTGCCGGCGCGTGAGTCAGCGAGCGCGACTTCTCCTCTTTCATCATTGGCGAGGGGGTCGTCATTGCCTGCGTCATGCGACAGGTCAGGTGGCGCAACACTGCATCATTGAACTTGAACGCGTGTTCGAGTTCCTCGAGTGTTTCATTGTTGCACTCGATATTCATAAGCACGTAATGGGCTTTGTGCATTTTCTGGATCGGGTACGCCATCTGGCGCCGGCCCCAGTCTTCAAGGCGGTGAATCGCGCCGCCCTTGGCCAGCACCGTCGAGCGGTAGCGCTCGACCATCCCAGGGACCTGTTCGCTCTGGTCGGGATGTACAATAAAAACGATTTCGTAATGTCGCATTTAAATAATTCTCCTTGTGGACTAAGTTAGTGGCCACCCGTTATGCGTGCACGGTGCGGCAAGGATCAAGGCCAGAACCGCCGTTAGGCCGTCGACCGAGGCAAGAATTCTACAGAAGTTTCAGCAGCATAGCAACGCATGCACCGCTTTTCTGCGTGCCGGAACGCGCTCCAGATTAGGCCCTGATCATGCCCTGCTGCTCGCTGAATTGGACGATCTTGTCGAGCCTCTGGTTTGTCTTGATGTTGCTAAATTCAAATGGGCGCTCGCCGCGCACTTTTTTGGCATTGCGGTCCATCATTTCGAGTAATGCGCCTACCATTGGCGCGAGATCGATTTTATTAATGATGAGAAGATCGGATTTTGTAATGCCCGGCCCGCCCTTGCGCGGAATCTAACTTTCTTTGTTGCGCCGGGTATCGGACGACGAAATTTTGTTGGTCATTCAGCGACCTGCGCCCGTCGTAGTCGAGCGTGCGGGCATCGACAAGCTGCAGAATCGCTCGGGCCTGACAGGCCGTCAGGTCGAGGTGCTTTATTGTTATCGTGCGGAAAATCGAACGCTGAGATTCTCGGCATGAGCCTGCGCACCGCGGATAAGCACCTTGAGCATGTGCATGCCAAGCCGGGAGTTAAATCGCGGTCGGGCGCCGCTGCTGCACTCAGTGCAGGATGCTCGAAGAATAACCGGATCAGCATTGGCCGGTTCGCGGACAATCCTCGCGCCGGAGCGGCGTGCGGTTTAAGCCGCAACGCCGACAAATAGTCGCTGCTTAAGTTTCTTCAGGGTGTCGCGCAGGGCCGCTGCGCGCTCGAACTCGAGATTTTTTGCGGCATCCAGCATTTCCCTCTCGACGCGCTTGATCTCCCGCGTGAGCTCTTTCTCGCTCATCGCCTCGTAGGCAGCTTCGCTTTGCGCGGCCTTGCGCTGCACTTGCGCCTCCTGCGCATCGTAGACGCCACCAATCATATCGCGCACGGTTTTTACGATTCCCTGCGGCGTAATGCCCATCTCCAGGTTATGCGCGATCTGTTTGGTGCGGCGGCGGTCAGTCTCGCCGATCGCACGCGTCATCGAATTGGTCACGCGGTCTCCATAAAGGATTGCCCGGCCGTTGATATGCCGTGCGGCGCGGCCGATCGTTTGTATCAGCGAGCGCTCCGAGCGCAAAAAGCCCTCTTTGTCGGCATCCAGGATCGCGACCAGCGAAACTTCGGGCATGTCGAGGCCCTCGCGCAGCAGGTTAATGCCCACGAGCACATCAAATTCGCCCAGCCGCAAATCGCGGATGATTTCGACACGTTCGACCGTGTCGATATCCGAATGCAGGTAGCGCACTTTGACGCCATGCTCGGCCAGGTAATCGGTCAGGTCTTCGGCCATGCGCTTGGTCAGGGTCGTCACCAGCACGCGCTCGTGAACCTTTACACGCTCGTTAATTTCCGACAACAGATCGTCGACTTGCGTCGCCGCCGGCCGCACTTCAATTTGTGGATCGACGAGACCCGTCGGCCGCACAACCTGCTCGACCACCTGCGCTTGATGCGTGCGCTCATATTCGGCAGGCGTCGCCGACACGAACACCGTTCGCCTCATCATCTTTTCGAATTCGTCGAATCGCAGCGGCCGGTTATCAAGCGCCGACGGCAGCCTGAATCCGTAGTTGACCAAATTTTCTTTACGCGCGCGGTCACCCTTGTACATACCGCCGACTTGCGGAATCGTGACATGGCTTTCGTCGATAAACATTAATGAATCCGGCGGCAGATAATCGATCAGCGTAGGTGGCGGCTCGCCCGGCAAACGTCCCGACAAGTGGCGCGAGTAATTCTCGATGCCTTTGCAAAAGCCCATCTCGTTCATCATTTCCAGGTCGAACCGCGTACGCTGCTCGATGCGCTGGCATTCGACGAGCCGGTTCTCGCGCTGGAAAAATTCGATGCGCTCGCGCAATTCCTCCTTGATGGCTTCGATTGCGCGCAGCGTGGTCGAGCGCGGCGTCACGTAATGGCTCGAGGGATACACGGTAAAGCGCGAAACGCGCTGCAGAATGTGGCCGGTCAGCGGGTCGAAGATTGAGAGGCTCTCAACCTCATCGTCGAACAGGCTCACGCGAATCGCGGTTTCGGAACTTTCCGCAGGAAAAATATCGATCACATCGCCGCGCACGCGGAACGTGCCGCGCTTGAATTCGACATCATTGCGGTCATATTGCATCTCAGTCAGCCGCTTGATTGCATCGCGCTGCGAAATTTTTTCCTTTTCGCGCAGATGCAGAATCATGTCGTGATAGTCAGACGGGTCGCCGATACCGTAGATCGCAGAGACGGTGGCAACAATGATGGTGTCCCGGCGTTCGAGCAGAGCTTTGGTCGCCGACAGACGCATCTGTTCGATGTGCTCGTTGATGCTCGAATCCTTCTCGATGAAAAGATCGCGCGACGGCACGTAAGCTTCGGGCTGGTAGTAGTCATAGTACGAAACGAAATACTCGACCGCATTCTCAGGGAAGAATTCGCGCATCTCTGAATACAACTGCGCGGCCAGCGTCTTGTTCGGCGCCATGATCAGCGCCGGGCAGCCCATGCGCGCGATGACGTTCGCCACCGTATACGTCTTACCCGAGCCGGTTACCCCGAGCAGCGTCTGATACAACAGACCGCTCTCGACGCCCTCGGTCAACGCGTCGATTGCAGCGGGCTGGTCGCCGGCCGGCTCGAACGTCTGATGCAGCCGGTAAGGGCTGCCGGGAAAGGTGACTACCTGCGGCGCAGCGACGGTTGCCGCGGTCTTTATTGCGGTCAGAGGCATGAGGGCAATTAATTTTTAAGTTAACCGTATATTGTCCCACGACAGGCCGATTGCAAGCCACCACGATGTCCATTTGGCATCTGCGGCGACAGAAAATGCGCCAAGCAGGTAAACTCACTGACTGTGAGCGCGGTTGCCGCGGTCTTTTCTTCCATCTAAACGACATTTTCATGACCACATCCCTGCTTTCTGCCGTAGCAATGGCCCCCCGCGACCCGATTCTCGGCGTGACTGAAAATTTTGTTGCCGATACCAATCTGAATAAAGTCAATTTAGGCGTGGGTGTTTACTGTGACGATAACGGCAAGGTGCCGATTCTCGAGTGCGTGCGGCGCGCGGAGCAAACGATTGCGGCGGCGGCGGCCCCTCACAGCTATCTGCCGATAGACGGCTTGCCCGCTTACGACAAAGCCGTGCAGGCCGAATTGTTCGGCGCGGAAAGCGAAACAATCCGCGCCGGCCGGGCAGTGACGGTGCAGGCGCTCGGCGGCACTGGCGGCCTTAAGCTTGGCGCCGACCTTTTGCGCAGGATTAATCCCGGCGCGCAGGTGTGGATAAGCGACCCGAGCTGGGAAAATCATCGCGCGCTGTTTGAATATGCCGGGTTCACCGTCAACACTTATCCCTACTACGACGAGGCGACGCACGGCGTTAACTTTGACGCGATGATGTCGGCTCTTCAGAAGTTGCCGGCCGGCGCGATTCTAGTTTTGCACGCGTGCTGCCACAATCCTACCGGCGCCGATTTGTCCCCCGAACAATGGGAGCGCGTAATTGAGGTAGTGAACGCGCGGTCGCTCGTGCCTTTTCTAGACATTGCGTATCAGGGTTTTTCGGAAGGCTTGGACGCAGATGCCGCCGCAGTGCGCCGCTTCGCCGCGATGTGCCCGATCACGGTCGTATCGAGTTCATTTTCGAAATCCCTTTCGCTTTACGGCGAGCGCGTTGGCGCGCTTAGCATCGCGACTGGCAGCGCCGATGAATCAGCGCGCGTGTTAAGTCAGGTTAAGCGCGTTATCCGCACCAATTATTCGAACCCGCCGCTGTTCGGTGGGCAGACTGTCGCGACAGTGCTGACCACGCCGGAACTGCGTAAGTTGTGGGACATCGAACTCGGCCAGATGCGCGATCGCATCAAGACAATGCGCCGTCAATTCGTTGAACAAATCCGCGAGATTCGGGCCGATTTTGATTTCAGTTTCATCATCGAGCAACGCGGCATGTTTTCGTACTCAGGCCTCACGCGCGAACAGGTGTTGCGGCTGCGCTCTGAATATTCGATATACGCAATTGAAAGCGGCCGCATCTGCGTGGCTGCACTTAATTCAAAAAACATTGACTACGTGGCAAAAGCCGTCGCCAAAGTCTTGATCTAGTCAGAACTTGCCCGCGGCCTGCCCTCCGGTATAATTGCCGCCTTTCCATTCCCCGATAGCTCAGCTGGTAGAGCAACGGACTGTTAATCCGTGTGTCCCTGGTTCGAGCCCAGGTCGGGGAGCCAATTAGGTGTGAATCTGGGCACTGCGCCTAGCGTGCCCAGATTCTTTGCCACCGCACTAGCTAGCGCCTGATAACTGCCTTGCATTTCCACAATCCTGCCTGTCAGGCGGACTTGGCTCACGAGTGCCAGCAAATACTGTTTGGCAAAGGGTCGGCTGCCCATTAGTTTCGCCTTCAGCACTTTTGCGAATACCTCTGCTTGGCCAACTCTCAAAAGTTTTACCGGAATCGTGGTTTGTCGCTTGATAGCGGCAATCTCAACAAGAACTTCCTGCCGTCGAGCCTGTATCTTGTGGGCGCGTTGCTGTAACGCCGAATCCGAGGGCAGAAAGCCACTCTCGACCGCATCAAATAACCGATCGCTGCGCCTCTTGAGTTCGTTTAGCTCTTTGGTCATGCGTTTTTCTGCTTCGTCATGATCTGAACCGCCTGCGATCTGTTGCTTCTGCAATGCGGCAATCATGGATTTCACGCGCACCGCGGTAAACACTTTCTCGCCTAGCGCATTCAATACGAGCTCGTCTAATTTCAGCATTGGGATATTCTGGCTATCGCAGACTTTATTTCCCTTGGCTATGCGGCTTTGACATTTGTAATAGCGGTATCTGCCGCCTTTGCCGGTGGCCAAGGTCATACCGGCGCCGCAAATGCCACACTTGAGAAGGCCTGTCAGGAGCGTGGGAGAGTTAACGATGCGTGGCGGCACCTTCGTTGGAGCGCGCGCGGCACGGTGTGCTCGCGCACGCTCAAACGCTGGTGCGTCGATAATTGGCTCGATAGCTATCTTTATCCACTCTGAATTGTCTTTTTCCTCGCGGGTCTTGTTCTTCATCCGGTTAAAGATGTATTCGCCACAGTAGGCCGTATTCGCCAGCAGATTGTGTACTTTGCCTTTTGTCCAATGCTGACCGCGCATAGTCATGCCGTGATCATTTAAATAAGCCGCTGTGCCCTTGACCCCAAGCGGAATGCCTTTAGCCCCATGCTCGTATAGTTTGAACACCTGGCGCACGATAGCCGCCTCTGCGTGGTCAATCTCAAGTCGTTTCTTTTTGCCACGTCGGCCAGTGGCCTCGGCCTCGACTGATCTTATAGCCGAATGGGGGTCGGGAACCATTGAAATAACCCTGCCGAGCGTTCTCCTTCATTGCTCGCAGTGTGTGTTTTCCGTTTTCCTTGCTTGCATATTCGTCGAACATGCTAAACATGGTGCTCGCCATCTCACCGGCCGGGTCGTCGCTGGTCTGCTGTGTGATAGAGATTAGACGCACGCCTGCTCGCTTAAGGCTGCGCTCGTACGAAAGAAACTGGAATAGATCACGGAAGAATCGCGAGCGGCTGTGCACAATTACTGATCTTGTAAGCTTCTCGTTGAGGACTTAAACGAAAGCGAACTCATGAAAGCAGTACAGAAGAATAGCGCACTGGATGGCATCAAGAAAGAGCAGTTGAAGCGGCGCGTGTTTACGCTGGAATT